>NZ_AUEY01000001.1 GCF_000426225.1 Desulforegula conservatrix Mb1Pa | reverse complement strand
GATGGTACTGCGTGGGTAGCTGCGTGGGAGAGTAGGTCGCCGCCGATTACTTCTTAAGCCTCAGTTGATTTATATGAATCAGCTGAGGCTTTTTTTATTTGTTATCTGTTCTCATCCCAAGTGACTATCCACTATTATTTATGGTTGTGTGTGAAAGGGATTCTGATTGTGAATTTAGTGCCCTTGCCAATGGCGCTGTCACATTTTATATCGCCCTTAAGGCTCTGGGTTACAAGATTATAAGTTATGTGCATGCCAAGTCCTGTACCACCTTCGGATCTGTTTGTTGTGAAAAACGGATCAAAGATCATGTTCGATATTTCAGGCGGCATGCCTTTGCCATTATCTTGGTAAATAATTTCTATTGTTCTTCCCTTAGGAACCACTCCTATGCTTATTTCTCCTGTTTCTTCCGGAGTAAAAGCATGAATCAGGGAGTTTAAAATCAAATTGGTAAAAATCTGTGAGAATGCGCCAGGATAGCTTAGTATTTCCAAATCATCCGGGCACTCGAAAACTATTCTGTGTCTGGTTCTTTTAAATTTTGGCTGAAGACTCATTATTATTTCATCCATATACGCTTTGATATGGAATTTTCTTTTATCTTCACTCGACTGGTCGACAGCAATCTTTTTGAAGCTGCTGATAAGATCTGCGGCTCTGTGAAGATTGCTTAGAATCATATTTGAAGACTCTATTACTGTGCCTATATATTTTTCCAGCTCAGACCTCGTCATCTTTCCATCTCTATAGATTGAGAGAATCTCCTCGGATTGCTTCTCAAGAAATGATGTTGCTGTAACTCCAATGCCAACAGGAGTGTTGATTTCATGAGCTATCCCTGCGACTAGGTTTCCAAGCGAGGCCATTTTTTCGGATTGAACAAGCTGCTTGTGGGTCATCCTGAGCTGCACGAGTGAGTCTGATAATGCCCTGTTTGTTTTTTCAAGTTCTAAGGTCCTTTGTGAAACCCTTTGTTCAAGTTCAGCGTTCAATTTGAGAATCTCTTCTTCTGCAGCTCTGTTTTGAGAGGTGTCCATGATGGAACCTTCATAGTAAATTAATTTATTATTTTCATCTTTTACTACATGGACTGACATCGAAACCCATATAATGTCACCTGTCTTTGTTCTCATTTTTGTTTCAAATCCGCTGATTTTTTCAGCCAATTCTATCAGCTCAAAAAAGTTTCTCCTGTCGTCTCTATCAGTGAATAGCTCCGTCGCAATGTTTGAAACTGATACGATAAGATCCTCTTCAGAATTGTATCCTAATAACGAGGCCATTGATGGATTAGCACTCAGAAACTTACCATTTGGAGAGGCCTGGAAAATACCTTCATTAATATTTTCAAATATGCTTCTGTATTTCTGTTCAGCCTGTTTCAAACCAGACAGCTGCTCGATTATTCGCTGCCCCATTTTTTTCAAGACATTGATTATGCTAACAAGTTCTATGAATGCTACAGGCTTTCCTGTGTATGAGTAATCTCCGGAAGCATAATGGCTGACGATTGTATTTAGGGTAAGAAGTGAGAATGTCATTCTTCTTGCGAGCACGTACACTATGAGTAGAATCACAAGAATGATGGCAACCTGGAAAAGGACAAGATCAATCAAGGCTCTGTCCACGAATTTGAATCTGAGGCTGGAGGGTTCGGATATTTTCACAATATATCTCAGGGGGCCTTTAGGGTCAGCTCCTGGTATCGAAAGCAGGGAACTCCTTTCTATGATCCCGTTATTTTCAAAAGCTTCTTTGCATTGCTCATTTTTAAATGGAGAAATTTCGACTTTTGCTGAAGAAGCGACTTTTCTTTCTGCATAATATTTAATTTTCGATAATGGGATTTCCGCTATCAGCGTTCCCTGAACCTCTGTTGTTATATCGAGAATTACAGGAATTATGATTGCTATGAATGTAGCATTAATATCATTGTCGCTGTAAGTGTTTTTAGTATCAGTATATGACAAGGAAACCACTCTGCCTGTGCTTTTGGGGTTTGAGTCTATGAGGGATTTGATATCTGTCTCTATCTGCTCATTCAACTTGAATGAGTCTGATAATTGATCAGTCGATACTGTAATATCTCCATTTATGTCGGTGAGGTAAATTCTTGAAACAAGGGGGAACGCATCAATGATCTTTTCAAGATATGCCGGAGCTCGTCCGCTGAGATAATGACCAATCCCAAGAGAATTTTTTCTTGTGGCCAAGGCAATATCTCTGTTGCTTGCAAGACCTTTGAGCATCGACACTGACAGGTCAAATTGGTGCCCGATATTCCCTGATACGCTTTCTGCAAGTATGTCCATCTCCTTAAGAGCGGCTTCTCTTGTTATTCTGTGTATTTTTCCGATAAGCCCGGTGGATATGATTGACACTGGAATTATGGCTGATAATAAAACAAGCCAGACAATTGTGTTCCTGAAACTAAGAAGGAATTTTGTAAATTTCATTTATGAAATTTCCGAATATATTAATGATCTTGACAGGCTGTATGACTCTTCTCCAATTTGATTCCAGGCCATACATTTTTTTTTGAAATCCCTGTAAGACTTGATGGTTTTGCCTGAAAGCTGATCCGAGTTTGCTATTTCATCGATGATTTGTGTTGATATTTGCGATAATTGCAAAAGAGTTTTATCATTGAATCTTTTGAGCTTTATTTTGTGTACTCCAAGTAAATTAAGAAGAGCATCTCCATTGTTTGCTGAATATTCAGTCCACATATTCAGGTATACAGCAAGGCACGCCTGTTTTATGATCTCCTGCAAATCATCATCCAGGCTTAAATAAAGCTCTCTGTTGATAATCAGTTCTCCAAGAGTTCCAGGTTCATGCCATCCGGGCCAGTAATAGTATTTTGCGGCCAGATGCAGTCCGATTTTTTGATCGTCAAAAGGAGCTATCCAATCAGCTGCATCTATTTCGCCTGATTTAAGCAATGCGAGGATCTTATCCACAGGAACCTTAATAGGAATTGCCCCTGCCCTTTTTAAAATCTGAGAGCCAATACCCAAAAATCTTATTTTGAGACTCTTGAAATCACTTATGTCATTGATTTCCTTGTTGAACCAGCCACCCATCTGAATTCCAGTGTTGCCGCAGGCAAATGGTTTGAGGTTGAAATTTTCATATAGTTCATCCCAGAATAACTGCCCCCCTCCTGATTCGAGCCATGCAATCATTTCAAAAGGGTTCAGGCCAAAAGGAGTGCTGCTGAATAGCTGGCATAATGGATGCTTTTCTGACCAGTAGTATCCTGTTGCATGTCCTAACTCTATTTCTCCTGACGAAACAGTATCGAATATCTCGAATGCTTCACAAATTTCACCAGCTCCATATACCTTGATTTTTATTCTTCCATTAGAAAGTATTTCAATGATCTGAGCTGCCAACAGAGCTCCGCTTCCTGCCCCAGGCAATCCTTTTGGCCACGCAGTCGCCATTGTCCAGGTGTATTCAGGAGTATTACGGTTATAGGCAGATGATATTGATGGTAAAACCGTGCCTAAAATGCCTGATATCTTAAGGAAATTTCTTCTTGTCAGATTAGAATTCATTTATTATGTTTTGCTACATCAAGATATGAAAGAGTTAATGACCTAGCCAGACTGAAAGCCTCGTCGCCAAGCTGCGTCCAGGTGGCAGCCTTTTTATAAAAGGCCCTGTATGAGTCATACGTTTTTTTAGCTTCCTGATTGGAGCTGCTTATGGAGCTGAGAATGCCTTTTGTTATTTTGGCGGTTTCCATGAGAATATTGTCAGGAAGTCTTTTAATTCTGATTTTGGGTATTGAAGTCAGGATTGGGGTTTTAAGACAATTGTTATATGTGTGGGCAGACATGGAAAATGCCATATTAGAATAACTGAGCCATTCAATGCCTGATTGGGTATGAGTTGGCAATGAGTCGAATAATTTTTTTTTTGTTACAAGGAAAAGAGATTCACAAGGGGTCTGCCATCCTGGCCAGTAGTAATTTGCATCTAACCTTTCAAAACCCAGGTCAAGGCTTTCGGCCGGGCTTATTCCTTCTATAGCGTCTATCTGTCTGGTTTCGAAGGCTTTTTTTGCTTCATGGATTGGCGTTTCAATAATTTCGGAGCCCATTTTTTCCAGAACCTTTTTGGATAGCCCACGAGCAATTATTCTTTTTTTTTTATAATCGGTCGAATTCGTGAGTTCTATGTTGTGCCACGCTCCTCCTGAAGCTCCTTTGAATTTAATGATCCAGGCTTTTAATCCCATTCCGGCTAATATCTCATCAAAAAAAAGCTGGCCTTGCCCTTGTTTAACCCATGAGATTGTTTCAATTAAATTCATTCCAAAAGGTATCCCGCTGAATAAATGCAGAATCTCTGGTAGATTATTCTCATAGCAGATATTAGTTAAAGCAAAATGTGCTGACCCATTTAGAACCTCGTCCACAGGTGAGACATTGGCCGATGGATTTATTTCAAAGTCAAAATTGCATATTCGTTTTACATTTGAAGAAAAACTGAAAATTGATTCATCTTTTATTATGCTGGGATGAACAGTCATTTTCATGGTTTTGATGTTTTTTTTTATCTGTGGCTGTGACGCATATACAGGCGTGATTGCAATGGATGTGGCTGCAAGGAGGGACGCTTTTATGGCATTTCTTCTTGATATAATAACTGGTTCCAGAGGGTTGCTATTTTGCTCATTCTTTTTCATTTTATAATTTAATAGCTTTAAGAAGATCAGTCATAATGATACTTGCTCTTCCCTGGATAAAAATATCACTTATGCCAGAAGAAAGAGCGGTTTTTTCAGGATTTATTTCAATTATTATTGCCCCTGATTTTTTTGCGGTAATGGGGATGGAGGCGGCTGGCTGAACAGTCGCTGATGTTCCTATGACAAGCATTATTTTGCATGATACGGCGGCTTCATGTGATCTTTGCAGGGCCTCGAACGGGATATTTTCACCAAAAAATACACAGTTTGGCCTGATATAGCCTCCGCAACTGCATTTGGGAGGCATTGAGCGGATATCGATTTCTGACATCTTGAATGCTTTGTCGCAGCTCAAACAGCTCAGATTTGCAAAATTGCCGTGGAATTCGATTACATCGTTGCTTCCTGAAGCCTGGTGAAGACCGTCTATGTTTTGCGTTATTACTGTTTTTAAGAGTCCCAGGCTTTCAAGGTCAACAAGAGCCATGTGCGCCTTGCTCGGCTTGGCCTTGTCAAGAGTCTGTTTCATTTCCTTCAAAAGCACGTCCCATACTTTCGCAGGGTTTTTCATGAACGAGTCAATATGGGCGTATTCAAAGGGATCAAATTTATCCCAAATCCCTCCTTGGCCTCTGAATGGAGGGATTCCGCTTTCAACCGAAATACCAGCACCGGTAAGGGCACATATATTTCCGAATTTTATGACTGAATCAGCGGCTTTATCTATTTGTTCGTTAAGACGGTTGCTCATAATTTGAATTCTGAGTTGTAGCCGACTCCAAAGCAGTCCATTTCAAGACCTTTCTCTGACACTATTTTTCGGCATTTTTCAACAATACTGTCCATTTCATCGTCGGTTCTTTCCCTATTCAAATGGAAAAGACCAAGCTTTTTAACACCGGCCCGCATTCCGAGTTCCAGCGCGTCAGTATAAGTAGAATGTCCCCATTCGATGCAGTGCTTGTATTCTTCAGGTGTGTATTCTGCGTCATGGAAAAGAAGATCCGCGTTTTTGGAAAATTCGACATAGTCATCCAGCTTAAGACCTCCGTTATGAACACAGCCAAGCTCATTATCCGTAAGAAATACGAAAGTTTTTCCGTTTTCGCTGAATCTGTATCCGCATCCGTTGTTCGGGTGACTCAGAGGAATTGGCTCAACCAAGACCGAACCAATTTTGAATGCTTCTGGACAACCATCTCGAAACGAAATATTTGCTTTGAGATCCGAGTATCTTACAGGAAAGTGAGGCGGTGTCATGAGCCTGTTGATCATATCTTCAGCATAGTGTTCCGGGAATGGACATCTGAATACGATGATTTCCGTTTCCTTGTTATATAATGGCTCAAAGAAAGGAAAGCCCATCAGGTGATCCCAGTGCGCATGGGTGAATATGAAATTCAGCTTTAGAGATGATTCTTTTGACAGACTAAGTCCGAGTTTTCTTATCCCTGTTCCAGCATCTATTATAATTACATCTCCGGAAATAGCCCTGATTTCAACACAGGTAGTATCTCCACCGTATTTAAGACACTCTTTGCCGGAAACCGGAATAGAACCTCTTGAACCCCAGCATCTTATCAACATGGATAGCCTTTCAACTAAGCAGATTCAGAAGCGTTAAATATTTGTTTGTAATGGGTGTTATGAGGCTTAACCCACAGTTTTTATTTGTATTTAAAAATGCGGTTAAATAATTTTAGGTATTATACACGTATGCAAGCATAAATAAAATATTATTATTTGCCCTGTTTTGTCAATTCAAGCTAAAATTGTTATGAGGTTGCCCGGTCAAATTTGTGGTTTTGCACGTTTTTGTCTTTTTCTTGGGTATAAAATATGATTACACAGTTTTTGAAATCGAGTCTGAAGTATTGACATAAAACTGTGATTAGCCTAAAAAAAAATGTTACTTGTGGACACTGCCATGAAAATTTGGGGTCGATTGCGCCTTAATTCGTTCATGTTTTTTAGATTTACTATAGAAACTTTACGTTGTTTGCTGTTCTCAAGAATTTGATCAAGACAGGCTTTTAGTCTTTTTAGAGTATGAGTGCTTCTATAAATGAGGATTATAGTACGATGTTGA
This sequence comes from Desulforegula conservatrix Mb1Pa, assembly GCF_000426225.1. Taxonomy (NCBI): domain Bacteria; kingdom Pseudomonadati; phylum Thermodesulfobacteriota; class Desulfobacteria; order Desulfobacterales; family Desulforegulaceae; genus Desulforegula; species Desulforegula conservatrix. The sequence continues at coordinate 201,296 of NZ_AUEY01000001.1, read as the reverse complement.
CCCAGCCCTTTAAGCTTTTGCAAAAAGGCATTTTTTAGAGGCGGCCTTATGTAATTGTAAAATAATGCCAGGATTGGCAAATGATAAAGATAGGGCACTTTTCTTATAATACAGTATTAAAACTAAATAGAGGAGAATTAGAATATGGCTCAGTTGCTTGCCGACAGAAGAGACGTGGATTTCGTTCTGTTTGAACAGATGAATGTTGAGCAGTTTACAAAATTTGATAAATATGCGGACTTTGGCAAAAAAACCATTGATATGATTATTTCCGAAGCAAGATCTCTTGCAATCAAGGAAATTCTTCCTACACAGATTCCTGGGGATGTTGAAGGATGTAAATTCGATAACGGCAAGGTTACAGTGCCGCCATGCTTTCACAAGGCTTTCGATAATTATAAAAAAGGTGACTGGCTTGCTGCTGCCGACTCTCATGAAGTAGGCGGACAGGGTATGCCAAAGACTGTTTCGCTTGCAGCAAACGAATTCTTCCAGGAAGCAAACGTTGCTTTCATGCTTTATCACGGCCTTACCCATGGCGCCGCAAAACTGATCGAAGAATTCGGCACCCCTGAGCAGAAAAAACTTTATATGAAAAAGCTTTTCTCGGGTGAGTGGGCAGGTACCATGCTTCTCACAGAACCGGGCGCAGGTTCTGATGTAGGAGCTCTTACTACTGTTGCAACAAAAAATGCAGACGGTACCTATAACATTTCCGGTAACAAGATATTCATCTCTGGCGGCGATCATGATATGGCTGCCAACTTCATTCATCCTGTTCTTGCAAGGATTGAGGGTGCTCCAGAAGGAACAAGAGGCATTTCTCTGTTTGCTGTTCCAAAATTCAGGGTTAATCCGGACGGAAGCCTCGGCGAGTTCAATGACGTTGTATGCACAGGCATTGAGCATAAAATGGGCATCCACGGCAACTGCACATGCTCCCTCACCCTCGGCGGTGCTGGAAACTGCGTAGGAACTCTTCTGGGCGAAGAAAACAAGGGCATGGCTGCAATGTTCAAGATGATGAACGAAGCTCGTCAGCTTGTTGGTATGCAGGGTTTTGCTGTTGCTTCAGCGTCTTATATGTATGCGCTCAACTATGCGAGAGAACGCGTTCAGAGCAAGCACATCACCAAGCCAAACGAGCCTGCTGTTGCAATTATCCAGCATCCGGACGTACGCCGCCAGCTGCTTCTCATGAAGGCTTATGTTGAAGGTATGCGCAGCCTTATCTACTATAGCGGGATATGCTTCGACACAATAGCAACTGCTGACGCAGAAACTGCTGAAAAATATAGCGGAATAATCGAAGTTCTTACTCCTATTATCAAAGGTTATATTACAGATCGTTCGCTTGACGTATGCAGCCACGGTATCCAGGTTTATGGAGGCTATGGGTTTATTGAGGAATATCCGGTCGCACAGCTTTTCCGTGACTCAAGAATATTCATGATTTACGAAGGCACAAACGGCATCCAGGCAATGGACCTTCTGGGACGTAAGCTTGGCATGAAAAAGGGGCAGGTCTTCATGACCTTCCTTGGTGAAATCAAGAAAATTGTTGAAGAAGCGAAAAAGACTCCTGGTCTTGAAGCCATTGTTCAGAAATTTGAAGCCGCATTCGGACGTTACAGCGAAATAGCCTTGACAATCAGCAAGGCAGCTGGCAGCGACAAGGTTCTTAATGCTTTTACCTTTGCCCATCCTTTCCTTGAAGTAACTGGCGATATTACCTTCGCTTGGATGCTTCTATGGAGAGCAATGACCGCTAAAAAAGCAATGGATTCAGGCGCAAAGAAAAAAGATGCTCCTTTCTACGAAGGCCAGATCAAAACAGCCGAGTTTTTTATCGAATATGTAATCCCGGTAACCCGCGGAAAAATGGATGCCATCGAAATAATGAATGGCGCGGCGGTTGAAATGGATGAAGAGTCATTCGGCGGCAAATAAGACCCGTTACACTCTTAGTTGAATGATTTTATTATTTTATGCCGCTGGAGCAAAACATATCTTGCTTCAGCGGTATTTTTTTTCGTAAAATAGAAATATTTGCACGAATAACAGGGTATATAGTTTATACCCTGTTATAATAGTTCGCATAGCTCCTTTCTCTTCAGGCCACTCCCCAGGCCTGACCGGTTATAGGCCGGGTTTCCCTAATTTTCATTTTAACCACTTTTTTTGCCGGAGGCATATCATGATCGATTTTATCAAGAAGAGTCTTTTAACAGGTATTGGCCTTGCTCTTAAAACCAAGGACGAAGCAAAGTCAATTGCGAAAGATATATCAGACAAGATGAAGCTTTCTGAGGAAGAAGGCGACAAATTCATGGATGATATGATGAAAAAATATGATGAAATGCGGGATGATCTTGAAAAAAGGATTGAAAAACGGGTTCAGTCCGTGATCGACAGAATGGATCTTGCCAAGAAATCGGATCTTCAGTCCCTTGAAGACAAAATCGCAGAGCTTGAGAACAAGACTCAATAGTTTCCCCTTGCTCCCGGATTAATGCCGGAATCTATAAGTGTCTGAAAATACTGAATGCCGGATCAAGTCAGGTATGACGATGAGGCTATTCTCTGACTTTTTGCAGTCTTAGGTCAAACCTAATAAATGCAATTCGAGTGATTTGTTTTTTTGTTCTTAACAATTTGTCTTTTGGACAGGATCTAATCCCTGGTTATGCTTAATATCAGAAAAATTGGAGCTTTGGGTCGGACTTATAGGCATCTGAACAGGTACAGGCAGGTATTGCTTATACTGGCTCGCCATGGCTTTGGTGATATCATCGAAAGTCTTGGAATCGAACAGTATTTTGAGCTGGGAATTCAGGCCTTGACGCTGGGGAAAAATCAGGCGAAGTCTGAAAAAACAGGCAGACCCCAGAGAATAAGACTTGCAATTGAAGAGCTTGGCCCGACTTTTATTAAACTAGGGCAGATTTTATCCACAAGGCCAGACCTTGTATCTGTGGATATAATGGAAGAGTTGTCTCTTCTCCAGGATCAGGTTCCTGCGTTTTCATCAGAAGAGGCATTAAAAGCCGTAGAAGATGCTTTTGGCAAATCTGCGAGCATTTTTTTCGATTATTTTGATGACACTCCCATAGCTTCTGCGTCCATAGGTCAGGTTCACAGGGCAAAGTTAAAAAATGGCGACGAGGTCGCAGTAAAAATCCAGAGGCCTGGAATACAGAGAATAATCGAGACAGACCTCGAGATTCTGCTTCATATGGCGACATTAATGGAAAACCATATTGAAGGTGCTGAATTCCACAGGCCCGTAAGAATTGTTGAGGAATTCACAAAATATATTGAAAGGGAGCTTGATTACGGCAATGAAGCTTCCAATATGGAAAAAGTTTCCCGCATGTTCAGGGCGGACGCGACCGTTTATATTCCTTATGTTTACAGGGAATATTCAACCATGTCCGTGCTTGTCATGGAATATGTTGACGCTGTCAAGATTACAGATCTTGACAAGATTGACCGGCTTGGACTTGACAGAAAGAAGATTGTCAAAAGGGGCTCAGATCTTGTACTCCGGCAGATCTTTAATTTTGGGTTTTTCCACGCTGATCCGCATCCTGGAAATCTCGCGGTGCTTCCGAATAATGTAATCTGTCTTTATGATTTCGGAATGATGGGCAGTATGGGAAGAAGTATGCGAGAATTGTTTCTTGAGCTGGTCGATGCTGTTGTTAATGAAAACCCCGCAAAGACCTGCGAGGTGCTTCTTGTAATAACAGAATGGGATAAGGATCCTGACAGAAGACGTCTTGAGACAGAGGCTGCGGATTTCATATCACGGCATTTTTATAAGACTCTCAGAGATATTCATATCGGTCTTCTTCTCAAGGAGCTTATTGAGATTCTTTCAAAATTTGAACTCAGGCTTCCTCCGGATCTTTTTTTAATGATAAAGGCACTGGCAGCTGTCGAAGGAGTTGCCCTGAGGCTGGATCCCGAATTCGATATGATTGCCCAGGCCACCCCTTTTGTCGCAAGGGCAAAGGCGGCAAGGCTTTCTCCAAAAAGAATTGCGACGGACATTTTAGGCCTTTCCGGCGATCTTTACAGGTTCATGCAGTTTTTTCCAGGTGAGCTGATTGCAGTATTAAGGCGCTTTCGTCAGGATAAAGTCGTTCTTAAGCTTGAGCTGAATGATCTGGATAAGATGCTCATCGCCCATCATACCATCAGTAACAGAATCTCGTTTTCCATAGTCATAGCTGCTTTGATAATAGGTTCAGCAATGATAGTAATGGCCAAGACGCCGCCCCTTTTCTACGGGGTTTCGGTTTTTGGAATAATCGGCTTTGGAGTGGCAGCAGCTTTTGGCATTTGGCTGCTTTTTGCCATTTTGAGAAAAGGGAGTCTTTAAACACTGGAGCAAGCCTGCCATGACTTCTGCAAAGACTAATGAAGACTCAACCGGGACTAAAGGCCCTTGTTTGAGCCTGGATTTTGAAAAGCTAATCACTTCAATGAAGCAGGGTTTTTCCCTGCATGAAATAGTCTGCGATCATGTCGGCAGGCCTTGTGATTATGTCTTTCTGTATGTGAATTCCGCATTTGAAAACCTCACCGGACAGAAAGCTGACGAAATAGTCGGCAGATCTGTAAAAACAGTATTTCCAGGAATTGAACCATTCTGGATTGAAACTTATGGGAAAGTCGCTTTTACAGGAGAACCGGTTTCCTTCGAACACTATACGGAATCCTTGAATGCCTGGTTTCAAGTTACTGCGTATTCTCCACAAAAAGGCTATTTTGCATGTATATTCTCCGAAATCTCAGAACGTAAAAGATCCGAAGAAGAGCTGAAGCTTTTCAAAACAATAATTGAGTCCTCAAGTGAAGCAATAGCAGTTGGCAAATCTGACGGCAGAATCATTTACACTAACGCGGCCCATCAAAAGCTGTTTGGTATCCCAAGGTCAAGAGCTGTTAATTCCAATTTCATTGAAAGCCTTCCGATTAAATCAGCAGAAATTGTCAGGAATGAGATTATGCCGACCCTTATGAAAGGTGACGGCTGGCAGGGAGAATTTGATGCGATTGGCTCCGAAGATTCTCTGTTCAGGCTTTGGATGAGGGCCGACACGGTAAGGGATAAAGATGGGCATATTATCCATGTTTTCGGCCTGATGCATGATGTCTCGGAAGCAAGGCTTATGCAGGCCGCAAAACGTTCCGCAGAGGAACGTCTCCAGACTTTCATGTCAAATGTAGATGATGCCGTTTATTTTTTATCTTTGGACGGGAATATTAATTGTTACAATCCCGCTTGCTTTAATTTTTCAGGCTACACTAACGAAGAATTTTCGGCGGATCCCAAGCTCTGGCAGAAAATCATGGATGCAGATGATCTTAAGACTATACTGAGCACAATTGAAAAAAGGCCCGTAAATTTTGTACTCAGGGATATTGAATTCAGGTCAATGCACAAAAACGGATCCTGGAGATGGATCAATACAAGGATAACCCCGGCCTTTTCGGACAAAGGCGAACTCATTGGCTACAATTGCATTGGCCGTGATATTACAAGGAATAAAAGGTCCGAAACAATACTAAGGATGATCAGTAAAATATCTTCCATATTTCTTGTCAGTGAGCCAGAAAGAATTTTCAATGATGTGCTTGGTTTTCTACTTGATTCCTTCAGGAGCCAGATCGGCTTTATAGCTTATTTCGAGAATCCCGACACTCCTGTTTTTCTTTCCACAGTGCCAAACGATATTTTTGAAGTATGCAAGATCAACGGGAAAATATGGTCTGGTTTCAATCTCTGCGCCCAGTCAATATCTGAGAAAAAGATTCTTTTTAAAAACGGTGAACTTGAATTCCCGGATGGTCATATAAGAGTTGAAAATGCAATATCAGTACCCATCATTTTTAAAAATTCCACCATTGCACTTGTCGTAATTGCTAACAGTTCTTCGGACTTTGGGAGAGAAGACAGAAACATTCTCAAGGCTTTAAGTTCTCATCTCGCCCCTGTGATTGAATCTCATATGAAAACGGTTCAGAAGGAGAGGGAACGAAAATTCTTTGCCGAAGAAAAGGAACGTCTGGAACTCCAGATCAGACAGACTCAAAAAATTGAAGCCATTGGCCAGCTTGCCGGAGGAGTGGCCCATGATCTCAACAATATGCTTTCACCCATACTTGGTTATTCAGAGCTGCTGATATGTGATTTTCCTGATAACCCTGATATCCAAAACGGAGTTTTTGAAATAAAAAAAGCTGCCGAGCGTGCCAAGGATCTTGTCAAGGATCTCCTCGCTTTCAGCAGGAAGCAGGTTCTTGAACTAATGACAGAAGATCTTAATTATATAATTTCAAGAATGGAGAGAATGCTGAGGCATGTAATAATGGAAAACATCCGGGTGGATTTCACTCTTTCTGATTACCCAATAAACATAATGGTGGACAGGGGACAGGTTGAACAGATTTTGCTGAATCTTGCTCTTAATGCCCAGGACGCCATGTCTTCGGGCGGTGTCTTAAGTATTTCGACAGCCATGGTTTTTTTAGATAAAAAAGTTCTTGATGCAGAGGGGAAAATTCTCAAATCCGGTAATTATGCGTTGCTTGAGATTCGTGATTCAGGATGTGGTATGCGATCTGAGGTTCTGGATCATATCTTCGAGCCTTTTTTCACGACCAAGAATGTGGGACATGGTACCGGACTTGGTCTTGCGTCTGTTTATGGCATTGTAAATCAGCATAATGGTATGATTGAAGTAAATAGTGAAGCCGGAAGGGGTAGCTCATTCAGGATTTTTCTGCCGGTTTCTGAAGGTTTTCACGGCCGCGCCAGCTCAGTTAATGATACGATGGATTCTGTATGCGGCACAGAGGTTGTTGTTCTTGTTGAAGACAATGAAATGGTAAGATTTTTTGTCGAACACGTTCTTAGGAGACATGGTTTTAATGTCATGGTTGCGGATTCATCTGAAAAGGGGCTTGATCTGGTTGAATCATACCAGTCGGACATTCATCTTATGCTGACTGATGTAGTTATGCCTGAAATGAGCGGCAAGGAATTTTATGAGCAGGCAAGAAAGCTGAAGCCAGGATTAAAGGTTGTCTATATGACCGGTTATGGTGAAGATGTCCTGTCTGGCCAGGGATTGATTGGTAAGGGGGACAGGATAATAACGAAACCATTTACAATTGCGGAGCTTGTTTCTGCTGTCAGAAATACCCTCGATAACTGATTGTTCCTATCGTTCTTCATGATACGGATACCAGTCTGCAAGTCTTAATTTGTCTACCTTGATCACTGCCGTTGTATTTGTTGAGGTGTCGAATATTATTTTTCTTCCTTTTGTGCCTCCTGAGTCTTCTGAAACGATTCGTACGCCAGCCTTTTTAAGTATGGCTGACGCAATGTGAATGTTTTCTCTGCCGATGTCAGCCGATGTCAAGTCGTGATTCATTGCGCCGCCAATAATCTGTGCTTCGAGGTTTTGTACCTTTGAGCCTTCTGCCAGCATCATCCTTATCAGTGTTTTTGTGGCCACGTCACCATAAATGGCCGTATTTTTTTCATTGCCCGGAGATTTGGGCATTCTGAAATGATTCATGCCTCCCCTTTTGATTTTTTGATCAAAGAGACACACTGATACACATGATCCCAAAACCGTTGAAATTATGGTCGGAATTATTGGAAGGTAAATAAAACCGGGCTTGAGAAAATACCCCGGCTGTTTTACAGTCTCTTTGTCTTTGTCCAAAACCTTCTCCAGAATCATTCCGCTTTTAGAGGTAATATATGTGCCATTGTTGCTATACAAATCAAAGAAAAATTAAGTAGTCAAGAAGGTACGAAAATTTGTGCGGGTATAGATTATTCATCTTTATTGGTGGTTCATTTATTTTAAAAACAGCATGAATTTGAGGTGTTTAATGATTATTGGGAATACGGGGCTATTTCGTAGCCCCGTTTATTATAAGGCCACCCATAAAAATTGCTTTTTTCCGCGTTAGCTGCGTCAGCGTAGTATTATAATCCTCATTTATAACCGCATAAACTCCGGTTTTCCGTTCGCCGCGTCCTTGCTTACACATCAAAAATTCTAATTTTCAGAGGTACATTTAAGCTGTGGCTGTAAGACCGGATAACTTATTTCTGTCCGGTGAAATTCACTGAAACATCTTTTCTGTGTTCTGGCTCAATCTCCCACAGCGTGCGTCTGAGGAAATTGAACAGCCTCGCCACAAGGATGTCCGGGAACTGTTCAATTCTGATGTTGTATATGTTTACGGACTCATTATACATTTCCCTCCTGTCCGCAATCTGGTCTTCAATTTCGGTTATTCTTGCGCCAAGTCTTCTGAAAGACTCATTTGCCTTAAGGTCAGGATAGCTTTCAATGACCGCGAAAAGGGATTTCAGTGCGCTTGATATGGCGTTTTCGGCGTTCAGCTTTTCAGTATCGTTTGTCGCGGAGCCATGCATGGACCGGGCTTTGATAACTGCCTCCAGGGTCTCGCGCTCATGTTTCATATAGCCTTCGCAAACACCTACAAGTTTAGGGATTTCATCATATCTCTGCTTGAGAAGAACATCAATATTGCTCCAGGTCTTGTCTATATTGTTTTTAAGCATGACTATGCTGTTGTATACGACTACTCCGTAGCCGCCGATCAGGGCCAATGAAAGCAGGAGCATAAGAATGAAGATCATGAAGAAAAGGGAAAGACTCATTTTCGCCTCCTAAGGTTGGTGTTTGATAAAAAAGCCAAAAGTTTTGAGGATATTATTCGGCAAAGTCTCTATTCTTTTTTTGTCTCAGGCACGCCGCTTTTGAAAAAAAGTTCCGCAAAGACTTATAGTTTTGGATCTAAGCTTGTTAAAACCTCAAAAAGTCTGGAGTCAAGGATGAAACAAATAGCAAATTGAGCAGTGATATGGTTTTAAAAATTAATGAGCTGACTTAAAAAGTCAGAATTAATAAGTACGGCTATATGGCTTTACATGATGCCATAAATAATTGCAGTTACCGCAAATACAACTGCTCCGGCAAAAGACGCTACTCCAAGCATGGTGAAACGTTTGGTTATCTTGTCCTCCATTCTGGTCGGAGCTATGATCATTGGCATTCCCGGGGTTTTTGGCTTTGAAAGGACTATGGAGTCTGCGGCTTCTACTCCATGGTGCTTACCGTCAAGGGTGTCCTTTAACACCTCTTCTTCCATCTCTCCTCGTGCAATGTCCCATTCTTCAGGACTTATTTTGCCATCTCCATTTGCATCATATGTCATCAAAGATGATTTGTCCTGTTTAAGGTCTCTCAGCTTTTCAAGCAGCCTGTCCTTTAAGCTGTCAGCCCCTTTTGCCACCGGAGAAACAAATCCAAGAACATAAATAGGACTGTTTTCTGCTATTATCTGTTCAGTCCATTTTTCGCCAGGGGGGATTGGCATGCTTGTGGCATTACCGATACCCATCATCATGAACATGCTCTGATATTCATCTTTTCTGATTCCATAAAGAGATGCGCCGTCCGGGTGAATAAGAATTCTTCCTGTTTCATCTTCCAGGTAAAAAGGGACAGAGCTCCTTGTTTCAGAAGCATATCTTGTCCATGCTCCTTTGGAGTTTTTCTTGAATTTTTCAATGCTGTAATACACGCAAGGCGCAAGGCTGATCGGTGAAACAAGGTTGTACTTTCTTACGGCTTTTCCTTTAAGTTCGGACATTCCCATTGTAACTGATCTTGCCCTGCTTGTTGGAATATTCTCAATCAGCCTTTTGTTTGTTATATATCTGAAACCGAACCATAGAAGAAAAACAGAAGCAACCGCAAATATGAGCCCTGTTTCCACGCAATATTTTATTAATGAGTCCATGATACCGGCAGCAAAACCGGATTTCCCCGTTTTGGCGGCAAGCATGAAAAAAATATACAGACCTATGAATGCCACGATTGCAAGAGCCTTTTTGTCAAGGTTTCTTGTAGGTTCATCAGGAGGTGGCGGCAGATGGCCCGAGTTACTCCATGCAAATGGATCTTCAGAAGGCGCGGAGCTTTTTGCCGCATTTGGCGTTTCAAAAGATTTTGCTTCGATATTTTCCGCAGGGTCTGGTATTGGGGGGGGGGGCGCTGATATGAAAGCATAGGACTCGGACAAGAAAGCGAGGTCTTTTTTCATGTCAGGGAAAGGCTTTAGCTGGTCCATGGTGACAAACAAATTGCCAAGCTTTGTGAGTTTGTCAGTGTTTTCTATTATTTCATCGTTCCCGCTGCCGTATGATGGATATGCTCCGGAAATCCTCGCAAAACCAAATTCCATATTCAGAATTAGTCTGCCTGCTTTTTCTCTTATTGCAGATATTATCTCATGAAGCTTTTCAGAGGCCTCGGGTTTTTTGTCGCCTGACGGAGAAATCCCTCCAGCCGGAGATATTCTTGCGGATCCCTTGAATTGACCCTCAGGGGAGAAAATATAGATATCCGCGATGGCATTATTGGCTATAAGTTTCTTGTATCTATTCCTTCGTATTATTGCCTGGGATGGCTTATCCTGCTCAAGCGCCGCTTTTTTCCCTGCGTCCTCTTTTATTTGAATTACTGCCTCTCCCTTTATATCCCCTATGAAAATATGAATCTGGTCATTGTTTTCAATGCCAATCTCTCTTGTCTGGGTAATAAAGTGGATTCCCGACGGATCAATTGAATAACCCGTGATTTTTTTTGGCACGTATCTTATTGTTCTGGCCTCGGGCATCAGCCAGTTCTGAATCTTTGACTGATCAAGAACGACGGCAGCCTTTTCAAGTTTTTGCCGGATTCCTTTCTGGAGGGTTGCAAAACTTGAGCCGGTAATTGTCTGGGCAGACTGATTCGCATCAATCCCGCTTTCCCAGAACAGGGTGCCTGACAGACTTTTCAAATCGTCAGCAAGGAGAACTGATTGTTTTATAATTAGGTGATAATCACTTTCTTGGCGGCTCAATTTGGTTTTCCCCAATTTATGCTGATTTGAAGTTTTGGCCACGTATGTTGCCAAATTTTCTTCGTTTTTGTCAGATATTATAATGGGCAATTATCAGATTGCTTATGCTCTCCGGCATAGTGACGTTTGTGCCGAAGCGCCATTGATATTGCATACCCTATATAAGGCGAGTTCTTTTTACAGGTGTTGTCTGTTATAACTTAAAATGAATCCAACTTTTCATATTCAGGATTCCAGTATTCGGATATGATTTCTATCTTATTTTGTCTGTATTTGTCTATGGCGGATTTGAGCCTGTCTGCTGCATGCTTAAAGTCTGCGGCGGCCCCTGTAAATCCGGATCTTCTGCCTTCGCTTGAAGTTGAGAAGAAACCGAGGAGACCTGCTTTGCAGAATATCATGAATTTTTCAAAAGTATTATTATTGTTTTTTGTTATTATCTCGGCAATTTTTGTGCCCTCGGAAAGCAGGCTTATATATGTTTCAAAGTCTGCATGGCTTATAAAATCCTGAGCCTGTGTCCGCTGCCTTTTCCCGGCGAACAGGAATGTTCTGAGGTCTTCCCTCGCGTTTTTGAAAATGGATGCAAGGCCGGGTTTTGCAAAAATGTGTATTTCCTTGAAAGAGAATTCGGTCCCTTCACCTTCACCAATCGCTTTTGTTAGCTGCCAATCAAGGCCAAGTCTGTTTTTTCTTAGCAGACTGAAAAAGGTTAGAAGCCCCAGATCATTGAAAGCTCCCTGTGAAAAATAAAGAGTCCCTTTATCACTTAGAATATTGGCGCAGGCCTTCACAAAATCGTCGGCCATTTCCCTTGCCGGACTAGAAAATGAAAAAGGATCCAGGTCTGCTGAAAAATGTTCTGCTGTGTTTTCCGGTATGATTTTAAGGAAAAGAGCGCTCAGACCTAAAATAAGATCCGCTTTGCGCGGGCTTTTCATTATTGCAAGATCTCTGTAGCTTGCTTTTACGAATTCTATATTATTTATGTTAAGCCTTGATGCCAGATGTCTGCCAAGGTTTAAGGCGTTTTCGGAAATGTCATAGACTATACATTCCGAGTCTTTGAATTTGGATGCCAGCCACAATGAAATAATGCCTGGGCCGCCCCCGATTTCTATTATTCTGCCGGGCTTGGAATCGAAGGCTTCATGGGTTTCTATTGTTTTTATAAGCATTTCGAATCTGTCTATGTCTGCTGACAGAAATTTTTTGCCCGTTTCTTCGTCCATGAAATATAGGCTTGCAATTTCAGGGGACATGGGATGGTAAATATCAAGGATTTCTGCAGGATCTATTCCTTTATTCTTGATTCCATTCCAGAGATCTTCCCAGAATTCATGGCTGTGAGGACTCAGCCCCTTGCTTATTCCCATTTCTTCAAAAAAAAAATCAATTTTGCTACTTGTGATAGATAAGAAATCTGCCATTTTTATACCACTTTGTTTGATGTTATCAGGATCAAATGTGGCCTTATTTTATGACAAAAACGGAGGGATAGTGCAATATAGAGTTTTGTGTTTCCTGTAAAAAAGCGGGAGCTTAATGTGGTCATGATTGCGGTGATTTTAGCTTTTGAAACAAATTTCCATTGTGAAAGAGCCTTTTTCAGCTTGAAAAGGAATTGCAATGACAGGGCCTTCTGATATATGTTTGATCTCATGTCCCTGACCTGTTATTATGGTTGGAATAGCTCCATCATAGTGAATTCCTTTTTTGTCCATTTCCCGGCGGGCCTTGCCAGAAATCATATTGACAATTTCACCAGTCGCGTCAGCAACTTCCTGGGTGAGTTCGGTCAGGGTTTCCCCGAACATTTTTGATACAATACAAAGTATGCTTTCCGAATCAAATGTGATTGAAAATGTTGCATCCGGTTCACCGGTTATACCAACAATACTTGTTACATCACCAGTCGCCGAGTAGTCGTTTTTAAGAAAAGGCTTTCCCGGGATTGAATCGGTATAAGCCATGGATTTAAGCACTTCGATTGTTGCGCTGATAAACGGATTGATTATTTCGGCTCTCATTTTTTCACCATTGGCCTCTATTTGCGGCAGGAGGGACAAAAAAGAAGAAGTTGCTTCTCTGCTGTTATCGTTTCTAAAGTTGCCTTGATTGAGACTTAGGAACTATAGTTATGAACCCTAACAGATATGGATAATCTTATCAAGATTACATCTTTAGGATTATCATTGCGTGCCTTTTCATTTCGAAAAATTTTGCAGATATATATGGAGGAGAGATTCATGGCTGTCCGTGGGAAGATTGATGTTGTTTTGGGTGATATAACAGCAATGAAAGTTGACGCGATTGTAAATGCTGCAAATAGTTCTCTTCTTGGAGGCGGCGGGGTGGATGGCGCCATACATCGTGCCGCCGGCCCGGGATTAATCCGGGAATGCAGGAATATCGGCGGCTGTCCCGCAGGAGAAGCCAGGATTACCGCCGGGTATAATCTTTCGGCAAAATTTGTGATTCACACTGTTGGCCCTGTCTATAATGGTAAGCCTGAAGATCCTGTATTGCTCAGGAACTGTTATTTGAATTCCCTTGCAATTGCAGCTGAAAACAAAGTGGAGAGCATTGCTTTTCCCGCAATAAGCTGCGGTGTCTATGGCTATCCCATATCCGAGGCAGCTCCCATAGCCATTGCAACAGTTTCAGAGTTTCTTAAGTCTGATGATTTCCTAAAAAAAGTCTATTTTGTTCTCTTTTCTGAAAAGGATGCTTCTGTTTACAGGTCTTTTTTGCCTGATTAATATAGATATATCAAGATTTTATGGTCTCGCAAAAAGTCAAAAAGGGTATTGGCGTCATGCGGACTTGATCCGGCGTCTTTGTATTTGAAGATACTTCTATATTCCTGCCTGCCCCGGAATGTCGGTAATTGGACTTTTTGCTACTTTATCAAGATTTGACCCTGTTTTTTTCTGCACTGGCCCTGTTTAGGATTACACGTCTAAAAGATCGGATATTTATGAGCACTGACTGCAAACCATTCAGAGTAGTTTATGAGTTCAATTTTGCTGGAGGAGCAAAAAAATCCTTCAGTATGGATTTTACGCATGATACCTATGAAATTATAGTCAGAAGAAATTATAAAGATATACCGGAATGGGCTAAGCTTGAATACAGGAAGTGTCCTAAATGTCCTGTTGATCCGGAAACAGTGGCATATTGTCCCGTGGCCTTCAATATTTCAGGGCTGATGCATTCTTTCGGATCAATGGTGTCAACGGAGAAATGTTTTGTCAGATGCGTGACATATCAGAGGTCTTACTCCAAGATGACAGATGTGATGTCCGGCCTGGCGTCTGCCCTGTCATTGATTACTCTTTCAAGCCCTTGTCCCTATCTTGCTCCTTTCAGGTCTTTGGCACGATTTCACATGCCTTTTTTTACTCCTGAAGAGTCCCTGGTAAGGACAATTTCATTCTATCTTCTGTCCCAGTATTTTACTAAAAAAAATTGTGGTTCGCCTGACTGGAAACTTGAAAAGCTTGATAAGGCATTCGAGTATCTTAAAATGCTTCAGGACGGAATGATGAGCCGTACAAAGGGGGTTTTTGAAGGGGACGCTTGCGTTAACGCCATGCACTCTTTTCATGTTATGATAGAGTTCATAAGCTTTGAAATAGAATCTTCGCTTGAATGCCTTGAATCATTTTTTTATAATGGTCAGCAAATAAGCGTTGCCCGATCATCTCTTGATCCTTTCCGGCAATACTAATCCATTCTCAGTGGTGACAACGTTGCAAAAGTCCGATTCCCGTCATTCCGGCGCAGGCCTGAATCCATAAATATCTGAAAACACAAAGATGCCGGATCAAGTCCGGCATGAACTAAGCCCCTTTTTTGACTTTTTGCCGATCTTGCAGGTACTCATATTTTGATGACACCATCAAAAACATGGGTTGCTGGCCCTGTCATGTAAACATTCCCATCTTTCCCATCCCATTCGATATCCAGCAAACCGCCGGAAAGCCGAACCGAGACTCTGTTTGCGGTCAGATTTGAGTCAATGCATACAACAGCAGCAGCACATGCTCCAGTTCCACATGCGAGGGTTTCTCCAGCGCCTCTTTCCCAGACCCTCATTAATACTTCGTTTTCAGATATTATTTTAATGAACTCAATGTTTGTTCTTTGTGGGAAGAATGGATGGTTTTCAATGCTTTTGCCTTTTTTTTCGATATCTATGCCATTGACGTCTTCAACAAAAATGACTGCATGCGGATTGCCCATTGACACTGCATTTATTCTGAATTCTTCTACTTCTGTATTAAGGACTTCGTCAATTACTTTTGGGCTTTTTGACAAACAAGGTATTTTATCCGGGGCAAAAACAGGTTTGCCCATATCTACGCGAATCATATGTTTTTTATTATTTTCTCTTGGTATTAATACAGGGCAGACAATGCCTGAGTCTGTTTCAACACGAAGTGCCGTCTTTTTGTCAGTATCTTTTTCATAAATATACCAGCTCAGGCACCTGATGGCGTTTCCGCACATTCTGGCTCTGCTTCCGTCGGAATTGTAGATGATGAACTTTATATCACATGAGTCTGAGCGTTTGATGACAACCAGTCCGTCAGCGCCTATTCCATGATGACGGTCGCATATGCTTATGCTGAGATCTTGAAGCTCTGTATCTGAAAAATGGATGCCGGTTTCCCTTGAGTCAATAAAGACAAAGTCATTACCCAACCCGTGCATTTTTGAAAATTCAATCAGCATGATTTTGTTCCTTTTTTACACATGCATTGCAAATTCTAAGGTTATATTGATCTTTTTGAGACATCAATTATAATACCCTAAATTGAGCGCCATGCCATGAAAAAATGCCAACAGAAAAAATGCTATGAGATAATTTATAATTGTTGACTCTTATTTTGCCATAAATATAGTGTTTTAGGCATCAAACATGAACAAAGCAGAGGTTTTTAAGTGACCAAGAGCAGGTTTCAGGGAATTAGTCTGGATTCTTTTTTGCAGATGATCCAGATGGATAAGACCAGTTGTACGCTAAGGGTTGAGTCCCGAAGTGGTAGTGGCGTCATGTATATTGTCAACGGAGAACTGGTCGATGCTGAATGCGAAGATCTGTCCGGATCGGATGCTGCCTTTGAGATTGTGAGCTGGAGAGATATCTCCTTTGAATTTGAGAATATCTGTGACGACCGCATCAGGAAAATAAATATGCCTCTGATGCATCTTCTCATGGAAGGTCTCAAAAAAAGAGATGACAGAGATGCCGGGTTGATTCCTGAATTACCGGCTAAACCTGTCCAGCCCGAGCCCGTAAAAAAAACTGACTACACTGATCTCCCGGAAATTCCTGTGCTTGGGATTCCAGCCATGTCTGTTTTTAAAGAGTCATTGCCCCAATATAACGAAACTGTTGTCTCCGGATCAGTAAATGAAGGCGCTATCTCTTTTAAAACCCTTGAAAAGAAGTCTTCCTCTCCTGGCTTAAAATATTCCAGATCATTGGTGATGGGAGCTTTCGCCGCATTTGCAATTGTGGCTGTGGTCATTGCAGGCATTTTGATGTTTGGCGGGAAAAGTGATGAGCATAAATATTTAAAAATTTTTGATCAGGTTGCAAAGACCCCTGACTTCCCTGAGAAAATCAATATTATTCAGAAATACCTGGATGATAATAAGGAGTCTGAGTATTTTCAAAAAGCTTCTGAATGGCTTGTGCAAATAAAAAAAGAAAAGGCCGAGAAGGAATTCAGGTCTTTGGATCAGCAGATCAAGAACCTTCCGATAGATAAAAAATTTGTTTCAGATGCCCAGAAAATTTTAAGTGCTTACACCAGGGCAAACCCTGAAAGCACGTACAATAATGAAGTCGCTGAAAAAATAAACAAACTCCCTGATATCTATGAGGCTGCGGTATTTGAAAAGGCATCTGTCTCGGTCAAGGATGATATAGAAGCCCAGGCCGTCGCACTGTCGGCTTATTTGGCAGAATTCCCCGGTTCGAAGAACTATGAGGCTGCAAAGACAATGTACATGGATGTTGAACAGAAATTGTTCGATAATCTTGTGTCAATGTCTGGCCAATGTGTGGAAAAAAATGATTTTTCTCCATGTGTAACTAAAATTGAGTCCTATCGGAGAATATTCGGTAAAGACTCCAGGAAATACGATGTAGAAAATCTGCTGGCAAACATGGCGGGTGGCCGGGACCTTATAGCTCTCAGGAAGAATGCCGCAGCTCTTGGAGATGATCTGGAAGCTAAACGCGATCTTTACAATGAGTATCTCAGAAACAACAGGCACGATACGGACTCAAGGCGTCAGGCCCGCATGGATTCAGACGAAATTGAAAGACTGATTGCAGACAGAAAGGATTGGGAATCTTCCAGGAGCTATGCTACTAATAATTCTTACCCAATCAAGGAGCGGGCAAGGAGGCTTGAATCCTTTATAGCAAGAAATCCAAAAAGCACTTACGTGCCTGACGCAAAAAATCTTCTGGCATCAATGGGCTCTTTTCGGTCATCTTCTGAGTCCCCATCTGCGTCAATATCTGACACTCAGGCTTCAAGAAAATTGTTGACTGATGAGCAACCATCTGTGGTCAGATCAACGTCGTCCTCGGTCGATTTTGCGAGAGAGTGGTCGGTTATAGAGAAGGCCTCCGGGAATAGATTCAGGAATAATGGCAACGGGACATTTACTGACACAATGACCGGGAAGATTTGGTGTATAGTTGATTCCCGAAAAGATGCGGGCAGATGTCTTAATTATAGAGATGCACAGGAATACGTAAAAGGTCTTGCAATTGGTGGGTACGGTGACTGGAGAATGCCAACGGCATCAGAACTGTTCGCTGTCTACAAGAATTCTCCTGCTCTGCCTGATACAGGCTCCAGCTGGTACTGGACTTCAGATGCTTTATGGCGCGGGGTTAACGAAATTGTCAGAATAGTGCGTCCTGGTATCGAGCATGAAATCACTAATGAAACCGTTGCAGTATCGGATTGCGGATATGTGAGAGCTGTAAGAAACTAATTTTTTTGCTCTCGCGATTCCACCTTATTTTTGTATCTCAAACATGTCGGCTTTTTTCTGAGTCTGTAAAAAGATTGATGGTCTCGCAAAAAGCTATAAAATGGCTTCGGCGTTATGCCGGACTTGATAAGGCATCTTTGTATTTTCAGACACTTCCGGATTGCGGCCTGCGCCGGAATGACGATAATCGGACTTTTTGCTACTTCGTCAAGATTGAATAGGCGTCCTTTTCACCGCTTCTTAATAAATAATTATAAGGTGTCCTTAATGCGGATTAAAAACAGCATAGAATGCTGGATTTACAATGTTGAATTAAAAGGTTTTTTGCTTCTTAAATGTCCTGTTACTGTAAAACACGGCATATACTGGCAGCCTGTAACTGGCGGAGTAGAACCTTCTGAAACCCATGAGACCGCATGTTTACGAGAGGTACGGGAAGAGACCGGAATTGAGATCAGGCTGGATGATTTGAATATTGTTGCTCCTTTTTTTCAGGTGGAAATCCCTGAGAATGACATGGATCTGAGGAAAAGGATTTTTCTTGTCAAGGTTCATTCTGACGCGGTTTTTTTGTCGGATGAGCATCTCGGTTTTCAGTGGGTTCGACCAGAGCTTGTTTCCAGATTTCTGCTATGGGACAGTAACCGTAAGTCATTTGCTCTCGTGATGGCGCATTTATTAAAAGAGTAGTTTTTTAATATCTCACGGATTGCTTATGCCGCCTGGGTTTGAATCCAGGATAATGGCATGGGCTGTGAAAGCAGATTCCTGGCAAATGCCAAAATTTATTCTATTTGATTTCTAAGAAATCAGATGCTATTTTTTTTGTATTGGCCGAGTAAAGAATTTAAGAAAAATATTAGGATTATTGACAAGGTCGCAAAGGCCGATTCCCGTCATTCCGAAGCAGACCGGAATCAGGAAGTGACTGAAAATATTTTATGTCGGATCAAGTCAGGCATGTCGCTGACGTCCTTTCCTGGCTTTTTGAGACTCCATCGATTAGGCTTGAATAAAAAAGAGCCATCAAACTGAAATATTTAGAGTAAATTATCTGCCGCGTTGGATATCTGAATGCAGCGCCATCTATATTCACCGTTTAATATTATTTTGAAGGGTATGAAAATGTCTGATATTTTACCTCAAGAATCAGAGATCGCCAGACTGGCCGCAGAAGGCGATAACAAGGGGGCTATCGCAATTCTCGTTTCCCTGGTCAAGGAATGTGTGGCAATGAAAAAGTTTGCCAAGGCCGAAGCTCTTCGGGAAAAAATTTTTGAGATAGATGACATGGCTCTTTCCGAAATTGTCGAGACTGCTGAAATCATAGAAAAAGCAAAAACCCAGGCCATAGACCCCACTTTTGGTGATGTTTGGGTCGGCTTCAAAGACTTTTTTTCTGAAGAAGAAATAAATGCAATCTATTATGCAACGAGCATAAAGACTTTTTCACCGGATGAATATCTTTGTAAACAGGGTGAGGCCGGCGATTCCCTGTATTTTGTAATCAGCGGTCAGATAAAGTCAGTATTTGCCAAAGGTCGTCAGGAAATGCTTATTCAGACCCTTGGGCCAGGTTCAATAGCAGGAGCGGATTCTTTTTTTTCTATTTCTGTTTCAACCACTTCACTTGCTGCAATTTCGACTGCACAGGTCGGTATACTGACTGACGAAGCAGTTCAGGCCATCAAACAAAAGAACCCGACTATTTTGCCAAAATTAAAGGATTATTGCCTTAGTTTTGACAGAGCACATGATCTTCTTGTGCAGAAAGGTCTTAACAGAAGAAATCATGAAAGATTTAAAATAGGCGGCACGCTGAGGTTCTATGTCATAAATGATGAAGGGAAAATAATAAGCAACGAACATAGGGGAGAGCTTTCAGATGTTTCCCTCGGAGGCGTATCTTACTACATCAGGACTGCGAACAGGGAGCATGCAAGGAATCTGCTCGGAAGAAGACTTTTGATCAGATTCGGGCTGCCAACCCAGAAAGGCCTGTTGAGTGCGGAAAGAACCGGAGTGATTACCGGAGTGATTTCTCATATGTTTAATGATTATTCTGTGCATGTTAAATTTGATAAGCTGCTGGACAGCAGAGTCGAGCAGTTGATAGTTGTCTGATTTAAAATAAATGAATCTATAAAGAGGTCTTGCGGAAGACCTACCGTTTCAGTAGTAAATAGAGAAATAAAAAAGCCCTTCGGTATTCACCGAAAGGCTTTTGGTTTTTTATGTTATTCTTATTAACTAATGAGCTTTTGGCTGTTCCTCAGGCTGAATATGGTTTTCAGGTTTTGCTTCAGGATTCTTTGGCGCTTCTGCCTTTGGTGCATGTTCATCTGTTTTTACTTCAGCCTTTTTAGAAACTTCTTCTTTCGCCGGAGTTTTGGCTTCCTTTATTGCTTCATCCTCTTTTTCAGTTTTCTTCGGGGTCGGAGGAATTATTTTTGAGCTGGATATGCGTTTTATTTCTGCAAGTTGTGCTTTCGCAGATGTTATCTTGTTTTCCAGAATAACAAGCTGGTTATCTTCCAGGCTGAATTTAGGCGATTTGACCATCATGTTTATGGCGTTCTGAATGCTTTCCTGGGAGGCTTTCGCCATTTCCTTGTCAGCTTTTTCAAGAAGTTCAATGAAATCGATCTGTTCTATGCATTTTTGAGCCGCTTTCTGTGTCTTGCCGTCGATTGCAAATTCAAGCGCGCTTTCGGCATTTGCTCTTGCAAGCTTGATTTCCTGCATCTTGAGCTGCTTTTCAGCAAGTCCTATATAGTAGGAGAAAATCATTGGAGCAACGCCGCTTTTTGAATAGCAGGCTTCGATTTTATCTGGTTTCTTCATTCCCTTTAGGTCAGCGATCATGCTTGAACCTATTGGTGAAAAATTGCCCTGGAATATCTGAACTCCGTCGCTTGAAGTTTTTACATAATAGTTGGTGCTGTTTACGGCGCTTTTGAAGAAAAGAACCGCAAGAAGAATAGCGAATATAGCTCCAGCAGCAAAGAGACCGTAATTCGGCTCGGACTTTTTAGCCGCGCATGCGGCAGATTTTTTCGGAGCCAATTTTTCGGCTTCTTCAAATCTTTTTCTTGCTTCTATCCTTGCATTTTCGACTGCTTTTGCCGCAGCTTCGATTCTTGCATCTGCTTCGGCCTTTAAACGGGCTTCTTCCTCGGCCTTGATTCTTGCCTCTTCTTCAGCTTTTAAGCGGGCTTCTTCTTCAGCCTTGAGCCTTGCTTCCTCTTCAGCTTTTTTTCTTGCCTCTTCTTCGGCCTTTTTTCTTGCTTCCTCTTCAGCTTTGATACGAGCTTCTTCCTCAGCCTTAAGCCTTGCTTCTTCTTCAGCTTTCAGGCGAGCTTCTTCCTCAGCCTTAAGCCTTGCTTCTTCTTCAGCTTTCAGGCGAGCTTCTTCCTCTGCCTTAATTCTGGCTTCCTCTTCGGCTTTTATGCGAGCTTCTTCTTCTGCCTTAAGTCTCGCTTCCTCTTCAGCTTTTATGCGGGCTTCTTCTTCAGCGGCTTTTTTAGCTGCTTCAATCTCAGCTTTTCTTTGTTCTTTTGCTTCGGCGATTTTTTTCAGAGCTTCTTCCTGCTTCTTTTTGTTTTCAGGAGAAAGTTCTTGCGGGAAGGTGGATATGTCGAATTTGATGAACAGGAGCTTTCTTGCATTTTCATCTTCTGTGAAAGCAGGAGCGGTAATGCCTGCCCCTGATTTTTCAGGTTCAACTTTATAGGTGGATTCCGGTTTCCAAGATGACTTGAATTTTCTCAGAAGGATACTTGTTTCTTCAGCAACAGGTTCGGCTTCTTCAGCAGATTCTACTGTTTCAGGAGCTGAAGACGTTTCATCCGTTTTTTTTGATGTGGATTTTTTGGCTGCTGATTTAGTCGCGGCTGTTTTTTTTGGAGCTTTCTTTGCCATGTCTACACCTTTAATTGCCTGAATTTATAATATATTTAAAAAAGAAGTTCTTGAAATCATAATCGTTTTTTAAACGCATCTTTTATATTAGTAATCAATATTTGTAAATAGCTTTTTCCTTAAGACATGAGCGTTCACTTGCATGGGACAAGTTGTTGCTTCGGATTTGACGACCCTTGAATGTTTTTTCATTGATCTTTGCTTGGTATGGATTCTTGTATTCCATGGCATAATGATTAAGATAAGTTAAATGAATACAGGAGGTGAATATGAAAAAATGCAGTTCAAAGGAAAAATTAAAGGTCATGAAGACTCCTTCAATTAAGGAAAAGGATGTCTGCACGATGGCTGCTTCACCTGAACATGCCAGAATCGATGATCCTGATCTCCCTTGTGATGACGCAAGGGGGGGCGGAGCATAAAAAATATATGGGGGTGACCCATGACTTCATGTGAAATAGTGGATAGAAATAAAATTCCATTTCCTGTAATGGCAACCTTTGACACAGGTAAAATGGACCAGGCAGAAATAGCGAAATTTGCAATTGCCTATGCAAGAAACTTCAATAAAGACCCCCTTCTCATATCGTGGATCTGCAAAAATGAAGGAACCTGTGGCCCTCAGAACGTATGTCATGAGGACGGTTCTTTCTGGATTGACTATGCGATAGGAAGAGGCGCGGATTTGTCTGTTGTTGTAAATGACTGGGATTATGTTTTTGTTTTCAAGAAAAACTGATCCTGTGATTTTCTTTACGAGGCGCGCCATATATTTTGTGGCGCGCCTTTATGTTTTTTAAGGGCAAGATCTGATATCTTTATCGGTTTTTGCTTAAGATTGAGGCATACTTAATTAAGGCACATAATTGCATATATTAAAAAACCGGCCAGAACAGGAGCTGCGAGATTGTCATTGATTTTGAATTTTCCTGTTTTCATGGGAACAAGTTCAAGCAGGGTGACTCCAAGGGCTATTGAGACAATTTGAATGAATGGCATATTGCCTTTCCACGGGGAAAGAACTCCAGGAAAAAGTGGGATTATGAACTCAAGGCAAAGTATGCAGCAGATCATGCAGGCCGCGCTACCCTCAACTGATTTTCCGAATATCCTTGTTTTGCCGATGCTAAGTCCTATCACTGCGGCCATAGCATCACCCGTGATGAACAAAAAAAGACTTATGAACGCCACTTCAGGCGTGCTCATGAATAAAAGGGAGCATATTAAGGCACCCGCAATTATATATGTCGATCCTGTAACTTCATTTTTTTCAGACGGCCTCATCATATAGCCGAATATTTTTAGAAATGCTTGGCCTGCCTTGCTGTTTTTCATTCTGACATATTCAACAATTATGCTTGTTCCGAGGATTATGCCGAGTCCGGCCGCAGGAATCCACGGAGGCAGCCCCAAATATGGGATATAATATATGGATATGGGCATCAGGAGGGCTATCAGGTGAAGCAGCTTTCTGAGGATTTCTTCTTTTTTCAGAGTCATTTTTTGCCCTTTCGAAATTTAGGCGCCGGAGTCATAAGTGTGATTTTGACTCCGGCGCCTGTTAAGCTTATTTCAGACCAAGGGCTTGAATATTATATTTTAAATCCTTTTACAATAGACCTGAGGTCACCGGCAACTTCGGAAAAATTAACCGAGCTTCTTGAGACCTCATCGCTGCTTTCAGCCATGGCTTCTGCTTCCTGCGTCATTTCATTCATGAGCTCTGTAATTCCGGCGGAGATTGCTGTCGCGGCCGTTGATTTCCGGGCGGTTTCATCTATACCTTTTGCAACTTCAGCTACGTTTGACGCAATTTCTCTTGTTGTTGCCGATTGTTCTTCAACTGCCGCCGCAATTCCGGAAACTATGGTGTTAACATCCACAATTACTTTTGTTATTTCATTCATCTCTCCAGTGGCCAGGCCAGTTGATCCCTGAATGGCCTGGATTTTCTGGGTGATTTCAGATGTGGCTTCTGCTGTCTGCCTTGCAAGCTCTTTTATTTCATTTGCGACAACAGCAAACCCCTTGCCTGCTTCTCCTGCCCTTGCCGCTTCAATTGTCGCATTCAGTGCAAGAAGATTGGTCTGGTCTGAAATATCTGCGATAGCCTCTGTTACCTTGCCGATGTCCATCGCAGATTTTTCAAGATTAATTACAATTTCCGCAACTTTCTGGGCTTTGGTTTCAGCCTCGTCCGATATTTTTCTCGCTTTTCCTGCGTTCTGGGCAATTTCAGAAATAGTTGCGTTCATTTCTTCTGCCGCTGCAGCTATCATCCCTGTGTTTGAGGCTGACTGTTCCATGGCCGCAGCAACAGCCTGCATGCTTGTGTTCATTTCTTCTGAGTCTTTGGTTGTCTGGGCTGCTTTCTGCTGCATTTCGGCCGACTTTGCGGACATGGATATCGATATTTCAGACAGGCTGCCGGATGATCTTGCAAGTCCGTTTGATCTTTCAGCCATGCTGGAGATGAGCGTGTGCAGTTTTTCGACAAAAGTATTGAAAAGGTCTCCCAGCTCCCCTACCTCGTCATTTGACAGATCCTTGATCCTCATGGTGAGGTCGGCCTCTCCCATTGATATGTCTTTCATTCTTTCGTTAAGTCTTTTAATCGGCCTCATTACAATTCTGTCTGTCTGGAACCTTATCATGAGCCATAGTCCTATCAGGGTCAGGAAGCTGTAAAGTATCATGCTGTTTCTTATGTCTGCGGCTGCCCCGAAAACTTCATCAACCGGAGCGTTTACTATGGTTATCCATCCTTTTTCATTTTCCTCCTTGAATACGCAGATTTTTTTCACGCCTCCGAATTCATAGATAAGGGTTCCGTTTTTTTTATCCATAATGGTCTGGATGGTTGGGAATGTTTTTGCATTGAGCTTGAACAGCTTGGTTTTGTCAGGATAGATAATATTGTCACCATGCCTGTTAAGGGCGAATGCGTATCCGCTTTTGCCTACCTTGACAGGGTCAGTGATTTTTTCAGCCATAGATTTGAGCTGTATGGATGTTCCGATGACTCCGAGTATCTTACCGTTTTTTTTGACAGGGGAAGCTATTACAAAGATTGGCTCTCCGGTCGACTTGCTTATGACCTCGTCTGAAAGGGCCTGTTCTCCTTTTGAAATGACCTCTTTGAAATATTCCCTGTCGGATATGTTGATTTTCCCGATCGATTCTTCTGTGGATGCGGCGATCATTTTCCCTGAGAGATCTGTTATGAAGACATTGTCTATAGCGCTAAACTGGGATTGAAGAATTTTAAGGCGCTCAGTCGCTTTTGCTGCCTTTTCCTGGGTGCCTTCGAGGGCGTCGATCGCAAAATTAGTCTGGCTCCAGGATAAATTAAGTTTCTTGTTGAATGCTATATACTCTGAAATCGAAGAGGATGTGGCCGCTGTTATTGCCTCCAGCTGTGTCGTTGCAAGATCTTTAATATAGGACTTTGTTTTCAGGTAGGAGTTTGTCACCACGACAATCATTCCGATAAGCACGGTGAGCAGCAAGGGGAAAAGAAGCTTTGTTTTCAGCCCCGTCTTGGAATTGACAATTTTTTTCATCACATTCTCCGGATTGTATATTCTTAAGGTTTTTTTGATATTGAATTTCAGAAATTGGTATGTATTTAAAAAAAATGAAATATTCAATACATACTTGCTGGATTGTGGTGAAAAAAAACACCCCGTGAATGAAATCCACAGGGTGTTTGTAACAAGGATACGTTTTAGAACGGAAAACCTATGGGCATTCAGCCTGAAGATTTTTTATATTCATAATTCCGGTTAGGTTAGAAAGATTTTCTTAATATCTGTAATGTTCTGGCTTGTAAGGGCCGTCAACACTTAATCCAAGATAGTCAGCCTGTTCCTTTGTAAGTTTGGTGAGATTAACGCCAAGCCTTCCAAGGTGGAGTCTTGCAACTTCCTCATCAAGTTTTTTGCTTAATGTATAGACCTTTTTCTCAAGATTTTTGTTAGTAGCAAGTTCAATTTGGGCGAGAGTCTGGTTTGTGAAGCTTGTGCTCATTACAAAGCTTGGGTGTCCGGTCGCGCATCCAAGGTTTACAAGCCTTCCTTCGGCAAGGATGATGATTGATCTGCCTGATTTCAGGGTCCATTTGTCAACCTGGGGTTTAATATTCATGCATGTGCATTCTGGTGTGGAAAGGAGGTAGGCCATGTCTATCTCATTGTCAAAGTGACCGATATTGCAGACAATGGCTTCATTTCTCATCTGTTCCATATGGGCGCCTGTTATTACGTTGTAATTACCTGTGGCTGTCACAAAAATATCGCCCATTGGAGCAGCTTCTTCCATTGTCACGACCTGATATCCGCTCATTGAGGCCTGGAGAGCACAGATGGGATCTATCTCGGTTACAAGAACGCGTGCTCCGTATCCTTTCATGGAATTGGCGCAGCCTTTGCCGACATCTCCGTACCCTGCAACAACAACGGTCTTGCCTGCTATCATGATGTCCGTGGCTCTTTTGATACCATCCGCAAGGGATTCCTTGCATCCATATAGGTTGTCAAATTTCGATTTTGTTACGGAGTCATTTACGTTGATTGCAGGGAAAAGAAGCCCGCCGCTCTTCTGAAGCTGATACAGACGGCCAACACCTGTGGTTGTTTCCTCTGAAACGCCTTTTATTTTTGCAGCGATGCGGGTCCACTTCTGAGGATCTTTTTTCAGGGATTCCTTGAGTCTGTCAAGTATGCATTTTTCTTCATGATTTGAAGGCGTGCGGTCAAGGATAGAAGAATCTTTTTCTGCTCTTACTCCTTCATGCACGAGAAGTGTGGCGTCTCCGCCGTCATCAACTATAAGGTCTGGGCCGCTTCCGTCAGGCCAGAGAAGAGCCTGCTCAGTGCACCACCAGTATTCTTCAAGGCTTTCGCCCTTCCATGCAAATACAGCGGCGGTTCCTTTTGCAGCAATTGCAGCCGCAGCATGATCCTGGGTTGAGAATATATTGCATGATGCCCACCTAACGTCAGCCCCGAGCTCTGTGAGGGTTTCAATAAGCATCGCGGTCTGGATGGTCATGTGCAGGCTGCCTGTGATCCTGAGGCCTTTGAGTGGTTTTGTTGTTCCGTATTCTTTTCTGCAAGCCATCAGGCCCGGCATTTCGTTTTCAGCGAGCTGCATTTCTTTTCTTCCGAAATCAGCCTGTCCCATATCCGCAACTTTATATTTCATGTTGAGGTCAAGTTCCATAAATGACATTTTGGCGTCTCCTTAAAAAGTTTCAGTTTTTTATTGATTTATAAATATTTATTTTGATGTGGTTTTTAAGCTCATAGGTTTCTATGCCGGACAGTCTGAATCCGGCATCCTCGAGCCAGTATTTAATTTCATCAGTATGAAAGCCTAACCAGAGATCGCCGTATTTCTGGCGCATTGATTCATCTGAGTGTTTTCCATATTCGGCTATTATGAATGTTCCGTCTTTTTCAAGAATTCTGCCTGCTTCTTTTATTGCCTGCACTGGGTTCTGGATATGGTGAAGAGCCATGGATGAAACAGCCAGAGAGACTTCTTTGTCTCTGAGCGGCAGGTATTCAAGTTCTCCGAGCCTTAAATCAGCTTTTTCATTTCCGGCTGATTCCAGTCTTGTCCTTGCCTCTTTCAGCATTTCAGAAGAGCTGTCGACTCCTATGATCTTTTGAGCCTTGGATTTTAGGGCGGTTAACAGATCGCCTGTTCCGCAGCCAAGATCTGCCGCTTTATCGCATTCAGGAGCGAGATCGGCAATCGCCTTGCTAAGGTTAAAGCCTCCGAGTATTTCGCTTTTCAGTCTGTCCCATTGCCCCGCAATTTTATTAAAAAACTGTCTGGCCGTCTTGGTTCTTTCCTCAATAATTGCAGATGCCGTTACAAGGTCTTTCTTGAGGGCCTCATCTTTTGACAACATGGGTAGCATTGCTTCAATAAAGAATTTGCCGGGCCCTGACGTTGAACCTGAATAAAAAGCCCATACTCCGTCCCTTCTGCATTTCAGAAGGCCTGCATCAAGAAGGATTTTGAGATGCCTTGATATCCTTGACTGGCCCATGCCCATCATGTCCACTATTTCATTGACGCTGAGCTCATGGTTTATGAGGATGTTAAGCAGTCTGATTCTGGTTTCGTCGGCACATGCCTTTAGTAATATCAATATATCCATATTTTTTGATATATCATAAAACTGTTTATCAATGTCAAGATCTTTAAATGATTCCGCAGATGTAAAAAAAGATGTGTGATTATTTTAAGCCTGATGGTTTCGCAAAAATCAGGAAAAGGGCTTTGGCGTCATGCCTTACTTGATCAGGCATCTTTGTATTTTCAGATGTTTCTTGGTTTCGGCTCCCTCTTTTCACCGGGACAGGCCCCGCCGGAATGACTGGAATCTGCTTGTTTAATCTTAGTTTGCAGCATTCCCGTAAATGTCTCCCATAGCAGAACCAGCGGTACTTTAGTCTTACTTTAAAAGCATGGAAAATTATGTTGCGGCTTAAAGGCTGTATGGGGTATATTCTTTAAAGAAAAAACCGTTTCAATATTTACCCTCATAGTTGATTTCTTTATATTTGCCTTCAAGTGCCTTTCATTTTGCACTATACATTCTGATTTGAAGAAAGGAGCTGCTCATGGATTTTGAAGAAATGGGAGCAAGGCTTGGACTTGAAAAAGAAGAGTTCATGGAGCTTGTGGATATTTTTGTGTCTTCTGCAGAAGAAGATATTCAGAAACTCAATAATGCTCTTAGCGTGAGTGATTCCAAGGCGGTTGCAGAAGCAGCGCACTCACTCAAGGGATCTTCGGGAAATCTCGGCTTTTCTGCAATAGCTGACCTCGCATCAAGGATCGAGCAAAATGCCAGGAAAAGCGATCTTACGGATCTTGATTCTTATTCAGTGAATATTTCCTGCGAGATCGAAAAGATTAAAGTTGTCATTTCCTGATCACCTGAGTTGTATCAAGGTACTTTGCCCTGATCTAAAGACCGGAGCTATCGGAAGGCCCAAAGATTTATCTCGCTCCCAGTTAATATTATTTCACTTATGACATAATTTTTGATTTATTCGGCTTTTTGTTTTTTAAGGGAATGACTGTCTGGGAGTCCGGAGTTCCATGACCAATTTTAAAAAAGCGAAAAACAGTTTCTTATGACTTCAAATAATGAAACCCAAGGATATAGCATACTCGCGGTTGATGATAACCCTGTGAACCTGACCTATATTTCCACAGTTCTGTCCAAGGAAGGATATACGGTATACAAGGCCAAGGATGCTGCTGCTGCTAAAATAGAGGCTGTCCAGAAAAGGCCTGATCTGATTCTTCTCGATATAGTTATGCCAGGAGAGGATGGCTTTTCAGTAATTAAATATCTCAAGAATCATTCATCCACCACTTCAATACCTGTTATCTTTTTGACCGGCCAATCTGAACTTGATTCTAAGCTGACAGGTTTTGAACTCGGCGCAGTTGACTATATCATTAAGCCTTTTCAAGCCCTTGAAGTACTTGCCAGGGTAAGGCTTCATCTGAAGATGTCCATTGCGACAAACTCCCTTATCGCAAGTCAGGCTTCCAAGCTAAAGCAGATAAAAGAAGCTCAGAAATCCATGCTCGCGTATCCTGAGATGCTGCCAGAAGCAAAATTCGGTGTTTATTACAAGGCCCTGGAAGAAGCAGGCGGGGATTTCTATGATGTTCTCAGAATATCAGAAAATATTTTCAGTTATTTTGTGGCGGATTTTTCAGGTCACGACATAAAAACCAGTTATATGACTTCTTCAGTCAAAGCCCTCCTGAGACAGAACTGCAATACTGTTTATCAGCCTATGGAAAGCATGAAGATGATAAATGACGTGCTATCCGAAATACTTCCAGAAGGCAAATATTTGACTGCTTCTTATGTCAGACTGAACAGAAGGACCAAGCAGGTGATTATTGTAAGCTGCGGACATCCTCCTGTGGTTTATGTGTCTGTTTCAGGAGAAGTAAGGCTTATAAATCTTGAAGGCGATATTCTTGGCCTTTTTAAGGACGTCTATTTCGGAAGTGAGGTGATCGACGTATCTGTAGGCGACAGGTTTTATCTGTATTCCGATGGAGTTACCGAATCCAGCAAGCGAAGGGTTATGTGGTCTGAAGGCGCAAAATTTTTTGCTGAAGCATGCGCGAATGCAAAAGATACTGAAATTTCTTCAGCTCCCAGAAAGATCATCACAGATATTTTCGGAGATGATTTTATACCAGAGGATGACATGGCTATCCTTGGCTTTGAAGTCTGATCCGCAGTTTTTTGTTTATAATCACTTTGCGGCCATATTTCCACAAATGACAAATCCGGAGTTTTTATATGGTTTTTGAGATGACAAAAGAGCCTTATGGGCTCAGAATTGAATTCTCGTCCATCATGTCAAATATCGATGTGGTTGATGCCGCCACCAGGGAATTCCTGGCCCGCATGAGCCTTGGCTCCCATGCTTTTGCAATTTGTCTTGTAATGCGCGAGGCACTTACCAATGCGGTAAGGCATGGTAACAGATCGGATGACACCAAGCTCGTAGCATATCATATCTATCTTGATGATGATTCCATCGTGCTTGATATAATTGATCAGGGAGAAGGGTTCGTGTGGAAGGAGCTTATGGAAATGGATGCTCCCGAACCTGATCAGGAATCAGGCAGGGGGCTGGCGATAATGAAGAGTTATTTCAGTTCTTGTTTTTTTAATGAAAAAGGCAATCGAATAATTCTTACCAAGAAGATATGACACAACTATAGTGAGATAATTATATAGGATTCATATAATCCGCAAGTTTGCTTGAAGTCGCACGCATATTAAGGCTTAGAAGCCTCGCAAGTCCTTTAAGTATTTTAATTCCAATTCCAGGGTGCTTTTCAACTATTGTATCAAAACCCTTTCTTGAGAGAACCAGAAGGGTTGTAAATGTCTTTGCTTTCACTGTCGCTGATCTGGGCGTCTTGTCAATTATGGCCATCTCGCCTATGCTTCTTCCTCTTCCAAGATTGGCAATGACGACCGTCCGTCCGCTTGCGGATTCCTTCAGGATATCCACGCTTCCCTTTACAACAAAACACATGAAGTCCCCTGTGTCTCCTTCACGAAAAAGAGCTTCTCCTTCGTTTATCTCGAAAAACGTCATGTATTTTGAGATGATTTCGAGTTCTTTGGGCGTAAGTTCTTGAAACAGCTGGATTTCGATCAGGAGATCCAGTATTATTTCCCGGCTTTTAAAAAGGTCTATGCCGCCATATTCCATCATGCCTCCGTGTGGCTCAGATTGGTTGGAGGGTTATTGTCTTTCTTCAGTAAACAATAATATAATACAATTATGGTTTTTTCGAACATGTTTTTATTTATGGAGCGTATTTACCGGAAAAGATTTTCAAATAGACAGTCTTGATGGAGTCGCAAAAAGTCTAAAAATAGCTTTAGCGTCATGCCTGACTTGATCCGGCATCCATTACTTTCAGGTACTTATGGATTCCGGCCTAGCCGGAATGACGAGAATCGGATTTTTTGCGACTTTTCAGGTTCGACATGCGTAATTTGTAATGAAAAAAAAATGACAAATCCGGTATAGTGGAATTAAGCTGACAATCACACTGGCACGCATTGGCAAGATTGATCTTTTGGGATCTTTATCATTTAATTATTTCCGTATTTTATGAATTGCAAGGAATTGAGATTGAAAAACAAGAATAACGATCAGTTTTCCGGGGATCTTTTAAAGCGTAAGTTCAGGGTAAAGCTCGTCCGGGACATTTTGCTGGTTTTTTTTGCGGCATTGTTTCTGATGGGTGGTCTTTTATGGTTTCGTGGTAATGCGGTTCAAAAAACATATGTCCAGATGAAACTTAAAGATGTGGTTGAAAATAAGCGGCTGACCCTTTCAAATGATTTAAATAATCTTAATTCTTATGCCCAGATGCTTAAAATGTGGGGGAAAGAAGGGTTTTTCAGAATATCAGATGTAAAAGGCATGGTGTCTCTCCTCGGTCCTGTCATGGATGCTGTCCCCCTGATAAGGGCTTTCAAGTTCGCGGATGACGGCGGAGGGTTTTTCATGATCCGCAATAGCCCTGATGGGTATTCTGTGGCTATACTGAAGGGTGGGGGTGATGGCGTTATCGAGCTTCAGGAGTGGAGCAAGGAGTTTAAGTTTAAAAACATAGCTCCTGAAATGAGCCGGGAAAAAGAGGTTCTGAAAGAGCCCCTGTGGTACAGAAAAGCATCAGAATCTTTTGGAGAGGCTGTCTGGAACAAGCCTTATGTGCCTGCCTATGGCAAGGAAATGGTTTCTACGCTCAGTGTGGCTTTTCATAAGCCGGAAAGCAACTCCGCAATAATGGTTGCGGCTGTTGATGTACAGATTGGTGATTTTTTTAGACAGATCGAATCCATAAAAATTGGCGGTGTCGACTCTTTTCTTTTTGACGGTAAAAAATATCTGTTTTCTGCTTCCAGTTTAAAAGAAAAGGCCGAAAATAAATTTGATATTGTAGATATTACAAACCAGCAAAATCTCGCTGTCGATTATGAGGCTTTGGCCGCAAATAAATGGATCAGCTCAGGCAGACCATCAGATTCCATTTCTTTTGAATTTTCAGGGGAAAAATACTGGGCATCCCTTTCCTATGTCAGTTCAGGAAAACTTGATATGCTTATTGGGATTGTGGCTCCTGATCCTGATCTTTTCGATCTCGCAGCAGGCAGAGGTGTCGGGTTTGTTTTGATTGCCTGGTCGATAGTTCTTGCAAGCATTTTTCTTTTTCTTATGATAGCTTACAAATACAGCCATCAAATAAAAGATCTCGCCTCTATTCTTGATTCCGGCCAGTTAAAGGATGATGATATCTTAAGGATTATATCAAAGGGGGAGGGTGCAGATTTAGAGTTTAAATCGACCATGAGAATGAATCTTCATACTGGAAAGCCAGGTAAAGAGATTGAGATCGCATGGCTGAAAACCGTCGTTGCATTCCTTAACACAGAAGGAGGGATCATTCTTCTTGGCGTGGATGATGGCGGAAATATTCTTGGGCTTGACGCGGATGTTTTTGAAAATGACGATAAATGCTGCCTCCATTTTAAAAATCTTATTCACCAGCATATCGGAATTGAGCATGTGCCAAATATCAGGTTTAATCTTTACAGGACTCAATATGGGAATGTAGGAATGGTTACCTGCGAACCTTCAAAGAATCCTGTTTTTTTGAATAACAAGAACGAAGAGGCTTTTTACATAAGAAGCGGGCCGTCCACCGTGCAGCTGCCTATAAGGCAGGCTCTTGAATATCTTAAACAGAGAAAAGGCTGATTAACTGTCGCATTGCTCTGAACTATACCGGGGACAACATCTTCCCACGGTTGCAATCTTGGATTTTTTGTCTAAATTATACTTATGGGATATATATTTAATTTTGAAGATTCTGTTCTTAGCGACAAATGCCATCATGCATATTCAGGCATGATATCAGGCATATTGCAGAAACTCGCAATGGGGCTGATCAGGCCTCTTGCCGGAGACAATGTCCTTGATATAGGCTGTGGAACCGGAGCCGCCTCTATTCCGTTTATTGAAATGGGGTCAAGGCTTACCTGCATTGATCCTTCGGTGTATATGCTTGACCTCGCAGAATCCCACATAGGAAGCAGGGCGGAATTTATAAGAGGATGCGGTGAGGATCTGCCATATGAGGATAATTATTTCAACCACTCCATATTAGTATCTACATTAGAGTTTGCCCAGAATCCTGAAAAAATGCTTGAAGAAGCGTTCCGGGTCACAAAGGACAGTGTGTATATAGGATTCTGGAACAAATATGCCATTGGAGGGACACGAAGGCGTATTTGTGAGTTTTTTCCCGAGCTTTCAGCGCCTTATGAGAATGCCGAGTTTTTCAGCATATGGGAAATCAGGAAAATGATTAAGAAGATGCTTGGTAATGTGCCTATGTTTGGCCGTTCGGTTTATATGATCTCTCCATCAAAAAACGCTTTTGCAATAGCCGCCGAAAACAGCAGGATAGCCCAGCGTTTTCCGCTCGGTGTTTTTATTGGTCTCCGTGTTTTTCTTGTCCCCAAATTCAGAACTAAGCCGCTTTCACTTACTGTGACTGGCAGATCTCCGGTTGTTCTAAATGGGTGTGGAGCGGCAATGGAGGTGAATAATGATGGATGCGCTTCTTTATGAAAAAATTGACGATTCCAGGGTAAAATGCAGACTCTGTAATCATTATTGTACTGTGCCCGAAGGTGGAGTGGGGATTTGCAGGGTCAGGAAAAATATGGGAGGATCGCTTTTTTCTCTGAATTCTGATCTGCTTATAGCTGCTTCAGTTGATCCTATAGAAAAGAAACCGCTTTTCCACGTCGCTCCCGGCTCTCATTCATACTCTATTGCTGCTCCTGGTTGTAATTTCAGGTGTTTGTTCTGCCAGAATTGGGAAATAGCTCAGGAATTCCCAAAGAGACTTTCAGATCCTGGTTTTGAAATGAGTGATTCAAGATACAGGGCAGATCCTGAAGTGATTGTTAAAAAGGCCATTTCGTCAGGTTGCAGGAGCATCTCTTATACATATACTGAACCTACTGTTTTTTTTGAGCTTGTTCTTGCTTCATCCAGGATTGCCTCAGAAAAAGGTCTCAGGAATATAATGGTAACCAATGGTTATATGAGCCCTGACGCCCTTGAAATGATTTCACCTTTTCTTGATGCAGCCAACGTTGATCTGAAGGCATATGATGACGAGTTTTATAAAAAATACTGCGGATCAAGGCTTGAGCCAGTTAAAAATACTCTAAGGCTTATGAAAAAAGCCGGGATATGGGTTGAGATTACAACTCTTCTGATACCTGGATTGAATGATGACAGGGTTAGATTGTCTGACCTTGCTTCTTTTATCGCAGAAGAGCTTGGCCCTGAAACTCCCTGGCATATTTCACGATTTTATCCCCAGTATAAAATGACTGACAGGCCTTCGACATCGCAGGGTCTCATAGCCGAGGCAAGGCATATCGGCCTTGATAAGGGGCTGATGTATGTGTATTCCGGCAACCTGCCGGGTGATGAAGGAGAAAACTCCTTCTGCGCTTCGTGCGGGGAAATTCTTATTAAAAGAAGCGGCTACAGGATCGACGCCATCAGGGTAAATAACGGCAAATGTCCGGGCTGCGGAATTCCTTTTGATGGCCTTGACATGCCGTGATTTTTCAGACCCTTGTTTTTTCTTCAAAAAAACAGGCGTATCTGATAATTGCTGATCTGCCATGGACATATCATTGAATCTGCCATGGCTTCATGATTTGTTTTCTTTCCATATAAAATATCTGAACAGGACTTTAATGATGCTTTCTTTTAAAAAGGAGAAGCTTTCGGTTCTCCTCGAACGGGCCGTTGTGTTCGGCAGGATGATCAAATTCAGTCACACCATTTTTGCCCTTCCGTTCGCGCTTTCCGCAGTTATTATTGCAGCAAGGGATTTTGGCTTTTCGTTCTCAAGGTTATTCTGGATCATTGTGGCAATGGTCGGTGCGAGATCAGCGGCCATGGGATTCAACAGAATAGTGGACGCAGGGATGGACTCCTCAAATCCAAGGACTGCGGTTCGTGAAATTCCTAAAGGAGAGATATCCGCCGGATCAGCAACATTATTTGTAGTTGCGTCCTCTATTGTTTTTATAATTGCTTCGGCAATGCTGGGGAATCTCTGCTTCTATCTTTCCTTTCCGGTTTTGGCTGTTTTATTAGGATATTCCTATACGAAAAGATTCACACTCTTCTGCCATTTTTATCTTGGTTTTGCCATTTCGCTTGCTCCGACAGGTGCATGGGTTGCAATGACAGGGACTTTTTCCTGGATTCCAGTCTTGTTTTCCCTGGCACTAATGACTCATATTGCTGGTTTTGATATTCTTTATGCCTGCCAGGATTATGAATTTGATTCCAGGGAGGGATTGCATTCAATACCGGCAAAGCTCGGTGTTGCTAAAGCGCTTGATATTTCGACATATGTTCATATTGCTTCTTTTGTATTTTTTGTGGCCATAGGTTTTGCGTCCGGACTCGGACTTATTTATTATGTCTCCTCACTAATTATCGGGCTTCTGCTGATTATTGAGCACAGGCTGGTGAATCCCAATGATTTGTCAAAGGTCAACATTGCCTTTTTTCATATCAATAGTGTTATTTCCGTCGTGCTTTTGCTTGGCATTGCAGGTGACCTGCTGTTTGGGAGGATGATCGGATGATGCCAAGAGGATATGCCGTTGAAAGCGCCATAGAGCCCCAAAAAATCGTGCTGGCAATTACAGGCGCGTCAGGTGTCATCTATGGAATCAGGACTCTGGGGGCGCTGATGGCCTCAGGAGTTGAGGTTCATCTTTGTGTGTCTGAATCAGGGAAAATGCTTCTCATGCATGAAAGCGGATGGGACGGTGAAAACATTTATGCTTTTTTGCTTGGGTGTTGTACTGATAAGCATCCTGATTCGTGTTTAAAAATTTATGCTGAAAATGATTTTTTTGCACCCCCGGCAAGTGGTTCTTTCATTAATTCAGGAATGGTGATAGTTCCATGCTCCATGAAGTCACTCGGCTCTGTCGCAAACGGCATAGGCGGGAATCTGATTCACAGGGCAGCGGATGTGTGTCTTAAGGAAAAAAGACCCCTGGTTGCTGTTATCAGGGAAACCCCTCTTAATCTCATTCATATAGAAAATATGAGGACGCTCTCAGTGGCCGGAGCTACGGTAATGCCGGCTTCTCCGTCATTTTACAGTTTTCCCGTTTCAATTGAAGCGCTTGTGGATACTGTTGTATCAAGGATTCTTGACCATATCGGAATTCCAAATGCAGTTTCATCAAGATGGGGCGTTTGATATTGTCACAAAAACGGTGTAATTGAATAATTGTTCAATTTTAGTCATCTGACACACCATTTGCTCCATATTTGCGAAGCATTGTTCAGCAAGCTTTCTGGCATTTTGGGCCGGAGCTGCATATTGGGGAAAATTCAAGTGTTGTGTTTAACTTCTTGAATTTAAATATATTTATTTTTACTTCTCATTTTACTGTGGAACAAGCTTTTTTCTTGACAGCCTCAGACAGGCTTTGTTAATGATCTGGATGTTTATTCAGTATATAGGATAAGTATAATTATTTTGGTGTTCGTGCAATCTTACGTATATACAGGAGGAAATCATGGTAAGAAAAATCAGAAAGGCTGCAGTTATCGGTTCAGGTATTATGGGTGGCGGTATTGCTGCTCTCCTGGCTGGTGCTGGGGTAAAAGTGCTTCTGCTCGACATCGTTCCTTTCAATCTCACAGATGAAGAAAAGAAAGATAAGGCAGCTCGCAATAGAATGGTTGAAGCAGGTATGAAAGCTACTCTTGCTGCTAAACCTTCACTCTTCATGACCAAGAAAGATGCTTCTCTTATCGAGCTTGGCAACCTTGAAGACGATTTCAACAAGCTTGCAGACTGTGACTGGATCTGCGAAGTTATCGTTGAAAACCTCGAAATCAAGAGAAACCTTTTCAAACGTATCGAAGGTATAAGAAAAGCAGACGCTATCGTGTCTTCAAATACCTCAGGTATTCCACTTGCGAAGATTTCCGACGGCTTTTCAGCTGATTTCAAGGCTCATTTCCTTGGAACCCATTTCTTCAACCCAGTACGTTACATGCATCTTCTTGAAATCATTCCTGGCGCAGAAACCAAACAGGAAGTTCTTGATTTCATGGCCAAGTTTGGCGAAGTTATGCTTGGAAAAGGTATCGTTTGGGCGAAAGACACTCCTAACTTCATTGGTAACCGTATCGGTATCCAGGGAATTGGAAAGGTTCTCCAGGCGATCATGGAAGACGGAATTCTTCCTGCTGAAGCAGATGCTCTTTTCGGTGCATCCATGGGACGTCCAAAAACAGCTATCTTCGGTACAGCTGACCTCGTAGGTCTCGATACAATGGTACACGTTGCGGATAACTCCTACAACCTGTGCCCGACTGATGAAATGAGAGACACAGTTGCTGTTCCTGAGTACC
Source organism: Desulforegula conservatrix Mb1Pa (assembly GCF_000426225.1). Lineage (NCBI taxonomy): Bacteria > Pseudomonadati > Thermodesulfobacteriota > Desulfobacteria > Desulfobacterales > Desulforegulaceae > Desulforegula > Desulforegula conservatrix. The sequence continues at coordinate 163,299 of NZ_AUEY01000001.1, read as the reverse complement.
TCAAGAAGATGGTAGCGAATGGTCAGCTTGGTAACAAGACCAAGGCTGGTTTCTACAAGAAAGTCAAGAATGAAGCTGGCAAGAACGTCAAGATGCAGCTTAACCCTGCAACCGGCGAATATGTTGAAGCAGGCAAGCCTTCATTCCCATGTCTTGACGCTGCAAAGAAAGTTGCTACCCTTGCTGAAAAAGTTCAGACCGTTGTTTACGGCGATGACAAGGGCGCAAAATTTGTATGGAAATGTTCCGCAAACGCAATGACCTACTGTGCAAACAGAATTCCTGAAATAGCTGACAGCCTTGTTGAAATCGACAACGCTATGAAATGGGGCTATGGATGGGAAGTTGGTCCTTTCGAAACTTGGGACATGATCGGCGTTAAGAAGTCTGTTGACAGAATGAAAGCAGAAGGTCTTGCTGTTTCTCCAGCAGTTGAAAAAATGCTCGCTTCAGGCGCAACTTCTTTCTACAAGGTAGAAAATGGCAAGCGTCTTTATTATGACCTGGTAGCTGGCGGTTACAAGCCGGTTCAGGTAAGCGAAACAGCTATCACCCTTGCGGCAGTAAAGGCAGATCCTAAGAAAGTTGCAATGACCTGCGCTTCTGCTTCACTTATCGACCTTGGTGATGATGTATTCTGCTGTGAATTCCACACAAAGATGAATGCCCTTAACGGTGAAATCATTGATTTCATTGGCAAGGCTCTTGAGTTTGTAGATGCAAATGGTGCTGGTCTTGTTATCGGTAACCAGGCTCCTGGTATGCCAGGTGCATTCTCTGCCGGTGCTGACCTTTCTTTCGTTCTTGGCATGGCCAAAGACAAGAAATATGCAGAAATCGACGCATTCCTCATGAAGGCACAGTACGGTCTCCAGAATGCAAGATACTCAAGCTTCCCGATCGTTGCTGCTCCTTACGGAATGGTTCTCGGCGGTGGCTGTGAAACTTGTATTGGTTCTGCGGACAAGATGGTAGCTCATTCTGAACTTTACATGGGTCTCGTTGAAATAGGCGTTGGTCTTCTTCCTGCTGGCGGTGGTTGTCTTAACCTCTACAAGAAGATGCTCAATGCTCTTCCTGCAGGCAGCGTAAAAGAAGTTGACCTTACCAAATATTATATCAGCGCTTTCATGGCAATCGCTATGGCTAAAGTTTCCATGTCAGCTGCTGGTGCGGTTGCTAACGGTCACCTCAGCGCTCAGACAGACCGCATCATTTTCAACCGTGACCTTCTGATCGGCGAAGCCAAGAAAGAAGTTCTCCGTATGGTTGAAGACGGATATGCTCCTGCAAGAAAAGAAAAACTCCGTGTAGTTGGTGGTGAAGGTCAGGGTATGATCGTTGCTCAGCTTTACAACATGCTCAACGGCGGATTCATGAGCGAATACGATGCATTCCTTGCAAAACGTATTGCATTCGTTATTGCTGGTGGCGACGTTAAGTATGGTACAGAGGTTGAAGAAGAACTGATCCTCAAGCTCGAAAGAGATGCTTTCGTTGACTTCCTTAAAGAAGACAAGACCCTCGCACGTATCGAGCATATGTTGACAACTGGCAAACCGCTCCGTAACTAATCGAGTGTAAACCTGTTATCAACCATGTAAAGATTTTAAGGAGAATATAAATGAGAGAAGCATATATTGTTGAATCCGTAAGAACTCCGGGTTGCAAAAACAAGAAGGGCGCATTCCGTGAAACTCGTCCTGAAGATTTGCTGTCCTTCATCATGAAGTCTTGCGCTGAAAAAGCAGGCATCAATCCAATTGAAATTGATGACTGCATGATCGGTTGTGCTATGCCAGAAGGTGAGCAGGGCATTAACGTAGCCCGTATCGCTGCACGTATGGCAGGCTTCCCAAATGAAGTTTCAGGCGCTACCGTTAACCGTTTCTGCTCTTCTGGCATTGAAGCGATTGCTCTTGCGTCACTTCGTGTTCAGGCAGGATGGTCAGAAGTTGCAATGGGCGGTGGTGTTGAGTCCATGACTTATGTTCCAATGGGTGGAAATACTCCACGCCCTCACCCAGAATTTGCAAAAGTTGAACCAGAAGCATACATTTCAATGGGTGTAACCGCTGAAAATGTTGCTGGATCATATGGCATTACCCGCGCTGAAATGGATGAATTTGCGTGCAATTCACACGCAAAGGCTGCTGCTGCTCAGGCTGCCGGCGTTTTCACTGAAATAGTTCCTACTCCAGCTTACTACTATGAGCCACAGGCTGACGGAACCTTCAAGAAAACCAGCAAAATTATTTCTGCAGATGATGGCGTACGCGGTGGAACAACCCCGGAAGGTATTGCTCGTTTGAGCTCTCCTTTCAAGTTCGGCGGCGGTGTTACTGCTGCTAACTCTTCACAGACAACTGACGGCGCTGCTGCTACAATCGTTGCTTCAAAAGAAGCTTGTGATCGTCTTGGCCTCAAGCCAATCGCAAAGATTGTTGCTTATGCGGTTGCTGGCTGCAAGTCAGAAGAAATGGGCGTTGGTCCTAAATATGCAATTCCAAAGGCTCTCAAGATCGCTGGCCTTACCATAGATCAGATCGATTGCTTTGAGCTTAACGAAGCTTTTGCTTCCCAGGCTATTCATTGCCTCAAGGAACTCGGAATATGGGGAACCGACGCAATGAAAAAAGTAAATCCTAACGGTGGTGCTATTGCTCTTGGCCATCCACTGGGATGTACTGGTGCAAAACTTACCGCTACTCTCCTTGCACATCTCAAACGTACCAATGGTAAATATGGTATAGTTTCTATGTGTATCGGTGGTGGTATGGGCGCTTGCGCTATCTTCGAAATGGTTTAATCAGCTTAACAGCTTTTAGATCATAAATAAAAAAGGGGCCGATCCGAAAGGATCGGCCCCTTTTTATTCGTCCGCATAATTTTTCCCGGCACTGTGATTGCCGAAAAGTCTGAAAAAGTGCAATGCAATTTGCTGTGTAATTCTATTTCTATTATAAAGCGACCAGCCGAAAACCAAGCAAACAAACGTTCTCTTTATTTAAACCGGTGAAAAACCCCAAGCCTCAATAAAGATGCCGGATCAAACCAGGCATGGCTCCAGTGTCCTTTTTTGATAGTCCATCAAAACAGGAATAAATCAATCAGGTTTCATTATTCTGCTTTGGGAAAAGGTCATACCATAGGCAATGAAAGACTATGGATTCATCCTGAGCAGGAAAATGCCTCAGGCTAATTTTTTACAAGAATTGTAAAGCCTCCCTGGGTGGCAGGATTCTGATGAACCGGCTTTGCGCTCGTCCAGACAACAACGACATAATATCCAGCTGAGTCAAAGGCGTAAGTAAGACTGCTTTCAGTTGAAAATGAATTCATGCTAACCCATAAATTGGGATCATAGCTTGCAGATCCGTAGTCCGGGCAATAGAAATACTGATAATAGGATGAGGTGTTTGGGCATTCGGAAATAGTGCTGGTATTAAAGGTCACACGTTCGCCGACTCTTGGGAATGTGCTCTGGTTCATCTGGACATAATTGGGGATTACATTGCAGGTTACTTCAGTTACAGTGGGCCATTGGGTTGATCCAGTCTGATAATATGCCCAGTAGCCTCCTGTCAAAGCTCCGTTTGCAATTGTACCCACAAGCGTAACGTCAGTTCCGCTTACGGCAACACCGATCGTGCCGTTGCTGTTGATGAATCCGTTGCCAATGGTTGCCCCGTATCTATCATACAGGGTAGCCTTGCCTTCGTCCGAGAATTGAATGAGAGTCATGAAAGCGCCCTGGGGATCATTCACCTGAAGATTTCTGTAACCTTTGAAACCAGAATAAAAATCAAGGGCTCTGTTATCACCTGTCAAGGTACCTCGTCCAAAAGTGCTTGACTGCCAGACGCCTGTAACCGAAGATCCTGTAAGGTTTGCTGTCATGCTGGATGTGTCGCCAAGCGGAGAAGACATGGATGGTACTGAAATTTCTCCTGTAACAGAATTATATGTGCCTGTGCCATATCTGATGAAGAAATATCTGGCTGAGAGCATATAAAGAGTGCCTTCGCTGCCTGAGTCATTCAGATACATTGTCCATGTGCCGTTGTCAGCAAGGGATGTGTAAGTCCCTTCGAGCACTGAGGCAAAAGAGGGCGAGTGGATACTTAAAAATACTATTATTAAAAAAATCCTTTTCATGCATTCTCCTTTTGTTGGTTTATTAGTCTGAAAATTGGATGTTTGATTTGTTTTGAATTTTTACTGAACAGTTATATCAAACAATGAACAAAAAATGCACTCATGAATGGAATAAATATTATTTGATAAAATTTGATGGACTCGCAAAAGGTCAAAAAAAAGCTGGCCTCATGCCTGGCTTGATCAGGCTCATTGTCTTTTTAGACATTTCTGGATTCCGGCTCCCGGTTTTTACAGGGACAGGCTTCGCCGGTGGCAGCTTTTTATTTGAAATATTGGTAAAATATTGGAATAAAGATAATTCCATGCTTAACTGGAACAGTGCCTTATTTTTAGGGGCACCCAAAAGAATTTGTTGCCTTTATTGGGCGTGACTTTATGATCGCGGGGGCTTGTACTACAACCCCCGATATTTCTGATCAATAACCGGAACTATGGAATTATCCTTTTTTTTCTTCGAATTCTTTCATGAACTTTATCAGCTCTTCAACGCCTTTTATAGGCATTGCATTATAAATTGAAGCCCTGCAGCCTCCAACAGACTTATGTCCGGCGAGTCCTCCAAAACCATTTTCAAGGGCGGTTTTTACAAACTCTTTTTCAAGTTCTTCAGTTGGCATACGGAATGTCACATTCATGAGAGATCTGCTGTCTTTGTCTGCCGTACCTCTGTAAAAAGACCCTGAGTCCATGAAATCATATAAGATGGAAGCTTTCTTCTTATTTATTGTCTCCATCTGTCCGAGACCGCCTATTTTTTCTTCAAGCCATTTAAGCGTAAGGGCAACCATATAGATTCCAAAACACGGAGGAGTATTGTGCATTGAATTGTTTTTTACATACGTTGTGTATTTGAGCATGGTAGGAAGTTTTTCATCCACCTTTTTCAGCATGTCATCCCTGATTATGACCATGGTGACTCCGGCAGGCCCTATATTCTTCTGGGCGCCTGCGTAGACGAGCCCGAATTTATCAATGGGAAGCGGACGGCTTAAGATGTCCGAACACATGTCTGCAATGAGCGGGATCTTGCCTGTATCTGGGAAATTATGCCACTGAGTGCCTTTTATGGTGTTATTTGTAGTAATGTAAACGTAATCAGCGTCATCTGAGAGATTAAATTGTCTTGGGATGTAGCAGAAATTGCGATCTTCTGATGTCGCGGCAACATTGACATTTTTGCCGAGGTTTTTTGCTTCCTGAATAGCTTTTGTGGCCCATATACCCGTATTTATATAATCAGCCTTTCTGCCTTCACCCAGAAGATTCATGGGGATCATGCAGAACTGCATGCTTGCTCCGCCCTGTACAAAAATAACATGATATTCTGGCCCAAGGTTGAGAAGCCGCTTTGTTCTTGAAATCGCATCATCAAGCACAGCCTCGAAAAGTTTGGATCTGTGGCTGATTTCTGTTATGGACATTCCTGAACTATTGAAATTCATGAAATTGTCCCTGACTTCTTCAAGAACTTCAACTGGCAGAACAGCTGGACCCGGATTGAAATTGTATATTCTGTTGTATTCCATTTGTTTCTCCTGAAACAGACTGTTTTTATCTGAAATATGAATTGTCTGGTTAGAGTATTTAAAATATATTCATAAACAGTCTAATAATAGAAAAATACTATTCCGTAAACATGGAGTTGAAATGAAAATATTCAGTTATCCTTCAAAAGACGCAGAAGTCTGGATAAAAGATCTTACAGAAAAGAGAAGCGTTGATTTTACAGAAGAAGACGAAAAAAAAGTTCTCGATATAATTCATGATGTCAGAAAAAGAGGCGACTCAGCTGTTATTGACTATACCAACCGTTTCGACTCTCCGGATCTAAAGGCTGATAGCCTCATTGTTACAGAGGCGGAGTTTGCTGAAGCCGAGAAAAAAGCAGGCCCTGAGTTCATAAAAGCCATAGAAAGATCAATAAATCAGGTGCGTGAATTTCATGCCCGCCAGACAAAGAATTCCTGGATAGACACACCAAGAGACGGAGTTATCGTTGGTCAGATGATAAAACCTGTTGATGCTGCCGGGGTTTATGTGCCTGGAGCAAAAGGCGGAATGACTCCGCTTGTCTCTTCCGTAATAATGGGCGTCGTTCCTGCAAAGATAGCAGGCGTTCAGCATATCGCCATGGTAACTCCTCCGATGAAAGACGGCGGGATCAATCCATATCTTCTTGTTGCTGCTAAAATGACAGGCGCAGATGTGGTATATAAGACAGGAAGCGCCTGGGCCGTTGCCGCACTTGCTTATGGGACAGAAACAATAAAAAAAGTGGATGTGATCGTAGGCCCGGGAAATATTTATGTGACACTTGCCAAGAAGCTTGTTTCAGGAGCCGTTGGCATAGATATGATTGCAGGCCCAAGCGAGATTCTTGTGATTGCGGACGAGAAGGCAGATCCGGCTCATCTTGCTGCTGATCTTCTTTCCCAGGCAGAGCATGATACGATGGCGTCAAGTATCCTTGTTACTGTTTCAAAGAAAGTTGCAGAGGAAACAGTGGAAGAGGTCAGGAAGCAGCTTGAGAATCTTCCCAGAAAAGAAATTGCAATTGAATCTGTCAATAATTTTGCAGGCGCGTTCATTGTCCCGGATATGGATGCTGCAATTGAGCTTTCAAACAGGATAGCTCCTGAGCATCTTGAGCTTCAGGTTGAAACGCCTTTTGAATTTCTCGGGAAAATTAGAAACGCAGGCGCAGTGTTTATGGGCAGATATACTCCTGAGCCAGTGGGCGATTACATAGCAGGGCCAAATCACGTTCTTCCTACATCAGGGACAGCGAGATTCGCCTCAGCCTTATCAGTGGAGCATTTCACAAAAAGAATAAGTCTGATCAATTATTCCAAGGATGCTTTCATTAAAGAGGCTGATGATATTATGAGGCTGGCTGATATTGAAGGCCTGGAGGCTCATGCTAATTCTGTGCGAATAAGATTGAAGTAAAAAAAGAAGGAGGGGCTTTTGAAAAGAGCCCCTTTTCTCATCTGTTTTATTTGCCGGCTAAGCTACAAATTTTTTTCTAAGTGGACTTTTCAAGAAATGTTCAAGATCAATCCATTAAGGAAATTAGCTTCTCATTAATTCTTCAGGCTTCAATAAATCAAAAAGCTATGTGGCTTTGCCTGATTTTCAGTTAAGAAGTGCCTTTTATGGTTAATTTGTCATCAAAAAAGTGTGATGCGTAGGTCGGATTAGGACGCCCTTTGTCCGTAATCCGACGTTAAGCCGAGTGCCTCCGGCGGGTCGCTTTTTGTAAAAAGCTCCGCAAAAACTTTATGGTTTTGTTAATAGGCAAAAAACGGATATTTTTAGAGTTTTAAAAATGCTAAGCCCATGAACTTTCAAATGTTACTGAGAATTGAGCATAACCACAAAAAGCTATCGAATTTGCAAATTTACTGTTTTTAATGTTAATGTCATTAAGTGAACCCAAATAATCGGTCAGCTGATCTATTAATGTCTGATTCCCTCAACGCCTTTTAAAATCGGAGCCATATGAGCAGCAACCTTCCTGTCAATATTCTGCTTGTCGATGATAAACCAGAGAATCTCATGGTTCTGGAAAGTATTCTTGATGATCCGTCAATATGCTTTTTTAAGGCGACATCAGGCAATGATGCCCTTGCCATGATTCTGGAGCATGATTTTGCAGTTGTTCTGCTTGATGTCCAGATGCCTCACATGGATGGATTCGAAATCGCAGAGCTTATGCGTTCAAGTGAAAAATCCAAGCGTATTCCAATCATCTTTGTAACTGCAATAAGCAAGGACGCAAGGCAGGTCTTTAAGGGCTATGAAACAGGAGCAGTTGATTATCTTTTCAAGCCTCTGGATCCGGCCATTTTAAGGAATAAGGTTTCTGTGTTCATAGAACTCTACAAACAGAAAAGATCCCTTGAGCAGACCGCCAGAACCCTTGAAAGAATAGTAACCGAGCTTGACCTTGCCAATAGAAAAATTCTTGAACAGCAGCAGTCGCTTATTGAAGAAGAGCGCCTAAAGATGCTTCTTCAGATGGCAGGTGCCACTGCCCAGGATCTAAGACAGCCGCTCGATGTCCTTTTGGGGGGCATAGCCATGCTTGAAAAAGATCTTGAAGACCCTGAACTTCTCAGTGATCACATGAGAATTATCAAGGATGCCGGTGCCACGATAGATAATACAATCAACAGAATGCAGGTTTTCCAGATCTTTGAGACAAAAACCACGGAAGATGTCCGTGGCATACATAATATTGAACGTCATCTGTCCATTTTATCCGTGGAAAGTAGCGAAAATGATTTTGAGATTATCAAAGGCATGCTCATTGACAGCACCAATATCATTTTCAGGAGAGTTTCAACAATTGCCGATGCGATACGCCTTTTAAAAATCGAACACTATGATCTGATAATGATGGATTTCAGATTCCCTGACGGTAACGGCATAGATTTTCTGGAAACCATGAGAAAAGAGGCCATTGATGTTCCAAGCGTCGTGATTACAGGATGCGGTGATGAAATAATCGCCACAAGAATGATCAAGCTCGGAGCCTACGATTATATCCCTAAATCAAAAATCAGCCCGATCACTTTATTAAGAATTATTTCAAATACAATTCAGAAGGCTGAACTGAAAAAAACCGCACTCCAGGCCCAGGCCAAAATGGCTGAAATGAGTACAAGGGATGAACTGACAGGTCTTTATAACAGAAGATATTTCAGTGAAGCCCTGGACAGGGAAGTAGCCCGCGCAATGAGATTCAGGAGTGCTCTGGTTCTTTGTATCGTCGATCTGGATTTTTTTAAGTTGATCAATGACACATATGGCCATCCTGCCGGAGATGCGGTTCTTTCAAAAATGGGAAGGCTTCTTAAGGATGTCATAAGGGAAAGCGATCTTATTTGCAGGTATGGCGGCGAGGAGTTTGCCATAATTTTGCCCAATACCAGTCCTGAAAAGGCAGTGATCGGTTGTGAACGCCTCAGAAACAGGATTGGCGGATATGATTTTACCTACGGCGATACTATTATCCATGTTACTTTGAGCGTCGGGCTGGCAGATCTTGATCGGCTTGATTACAAAACTTCGGAAAACCTTATTTCTTCGGCTGACAAGGCTCTTTACATTGCCAAGCAGAGGGGACGTAACCAGGTTGTTTACAGGGGCAGCATATGAGAAATGTTTTTATGTTTTTGGCCATGCGTTCATGAATATTCTGATTCTGAGTAACAAAACAGGATTTGGAACGACTCTGCATGAATACTGCAGTAATCTTGATTTTATAGTCAATCATTTTCAGTTTTCAGATCCTGATGATGCCGAAATTGCAGTCGAAAGCCTGAGACCGGATTTTATTATTGCCGAAGATGAGATGCCAAAAGGTTCCGGAATAGAGTTTTGCAGGAAAATCAAAGAAATCTTTGAGATACCTTTTGTCATTGTTTCGGACTCACCTTCATATGAAAAGGCTGTGGAAGCCATGAAGGCAGGTTCGGACGACTATCTGCCCAAGAAAAAATCCATCAATGAAAAAATTTTCGATATACTCAAACTGAGTGACGAGAAAAAAAAATCCCATATAATTCCACTTTATGGCCCGCGCAAGATAAAAAGTGGTGAGATTTATGCCAGGGTTTTTGAATTCATATCTGATGCCTGTTTTATCGTGGACGATGAGACTGGGTTCATCATGGAGGCAAACAGGTCTGCAATGTCCATGTATGCTTATTCCCGCAGGGAATTTTCAGCAATGGTTATTTCTTCTCTTTTTGCAGATCCTGATGTCTACTGGCAGATAAGCGCAGATGATGTGAGCGGGATTTACGAGTTTGAGCACAAAAAGAAGAATGGAGCCGAGTTCCCGGTTGAGGTGTCTTTCAGTAAGGTTCAGCTTGAAGGCAAGATATTTGCACTCATAACAGTGAGGGATATTTCGCTTAGAAGAAGAGCCGAGGATCTTCTTCGCAGGCAGCATGAGGCTCTTCTCAAGACAAACAGATATCTCGAGGCCCAGGCCAGTGAGCTTGAAAGCCAGAAAAGAAGCATGGAGTTAAAGAACAAAGAGCTTGAGGAAATTCAGAAACAGCTCAGGGACAAGGCTAGAGACCTTGAGGCGGCCAGTACTTATAAATCCGAATTTCTTGCCAATATGTCCCACGAACTCAGGACTCCCCTGAACAGCATTCTTGTTCTGTCAAAACTCATTGCGGAGAACAGGGAGAAAAATCTTAACCCCCGCCAGATTGACTTTATTGAAACAGTCATAAATGCTTCTAATGATCTTTCCAAGCTCATCAATGACGTGCTTGACATGTCCAAGGTTGAAGCAGGAAAGATGGACGTATGCCCTTCCCTGATAGATATAAGGACTTTTGTCGATTATTTTTCAAGACAGTGCAGGCATCTCGCTGAAGAAAAGAACCTCGACCTGACCGTATTTGTTGGAGAGGATGTTCCCGCCGCCATCATTACAGATCAGCACCGGCTTGAACAGATTCTGAAAAATTTTTTTTCCAATTCTTGCAAATTCACCGAAAAGGGCGGGATACATATAAAGGTAGCAATCTCCGGCCATACGGTGAACGGCAAAAAGTTCCTTTCCTTTTCGGTTCGGGACACAGGGATCGGTATACCTCCTGATAAGCAGGATGCAATATTCGATGCTTTTATTCAGGCCGATGGTTCAATATCTAGAAAATATGGAGGAACCGGACTTGGACTTTCGATCTCGAAAAAAATTGCCGTGCTTCTTGGAGGAGAGATAAGGCTTGAGAGTCTTCCTGGAAAAGGAAGCGAGTTTATTCTTGTTCTCCCTGAGACCATGGATGGATGTGATACCATGGAAATATCGGTGCATGAGACTTTGGTCGTGCCGGACGAAGCGTTAGGCAGCTTTGTGGAAATTGAGGAGGCTGAAGAAATAGTTGTTTTTGAAAATACCATAGCAGTAATTTCCGATGATCCAGATCTTGTAAGCTTTCTTGAAAAAAACAGCCGAACCTATAATTACTCGGTGGCCCGTTTTTTTGATAACAGCAAGATTATATCATCGCTTGAGGCATACCCACGGGTTGCTGTGGTGCTTGACACTGTGAACAAGAAAGATGCCTGGGGGATTCTTGCCAGGATAAAGGAAAATGTTTCTCTAAGGCATATACCTATTTTTGTTGTGGCAAAAGCCGAAGACAGGGTCTATGCTATAAAGCTTGGCGCCAGATTTGTAATTGAGGGACGGATTGAAGATATTGACATTAAATCCTTTTTTGAAAAAGTTGAAAAATATTCTGATTATAACCGCCAGAGAAAACTGCTTGTCATAGAAGATGATCCTGTTCAGAAAAGTCTTATTTCAAAGATCATTGACAGTCCGAAAATTGATATAACTCTTGCCGAAACAGCGGCAGAGGCGGCATTTCTTCTGGATCACGACGATTACGACTGTATGATACTCGACCTTGGTCTGCCTGATATGTCAGGGATAGATCTTCTAAATAAAATCAGATCGAGTGAGAGGATATCACATATTCCAATCATTATTTATACTGGCCGTGAACTGGTAAGTGATGAAAAGATAACAATAGATGACTATGCTGAAAAAATTATTGTCAAAGGAGCCAAGTCTCTCCCAAGGCTTCTTGATGACGCGACCCTGTTTTTGCATTGCAGGGACACTGACATAAAGCCTGAGCGGCGTAATCTTCTTTATTCCATTCACGATAGCAGGCAGATTCTTAAGGATAAACGTGTTCTTATCGTGGACGATGACATGCGTCATGTGTTCATTATTTCCAGTATCCTCGAAAACAGCGGCCTTGTGCCTTTTATCGCAAGGGATGCAGCCAAGCTGGACGCCATAGTCAGAAAAAACGAGCATTTTGATCTTGTTCTCATGGATATAGGGCTCATGCTTTCAGATTGCATGAAGTTTGTCGAGCATTTCCAGAATTCACCGGAGTTCAAGGGTGTGCCTTTGATTGCAATGACAGGTGAACGCGGTGACCTGAAGGGAAGGGACAACTGTCTAAAGGCCGGGGCCAATGATTATCTCGTGAAGCCTGTGGATGAGGACAGATTACTTGGTATGCTCAGAACCTGGCTTTATTGATTTGCTTTTAGCGTTTGTTTTTTATGGGTTTGAAAACATTCTGCGTATGTGGTAGTCGAGGTCTATTATTCCTTTTAAAACAGTTTAAAGGGTGCCTCTAAAGATTAGAGTTATTGATTTGATAGCGCAAGGGAATCAGCAGTGTCGCACTAAGAACCGGAGTTTATACTGTATAAATGAGGATTAGAGTACGACGCTGACGCTGCCTGATTAAGCTTTGGCAAAAAGGCAATTTTTAGAGGTGGCCTAAAATGCAATCATAATTGAACCATATGAATGAGGCGGCCATGTATCGTGACAATTATCTTACAGCTCTTAAAAATGAAATAATTGAAATGGTGTCAGGCAAGCTGACGCCTGCTGCAAAGCTTTACGGATACAGCGAGACACCGCTTGAGTCAGCTATCAAATGGAAACCCCAGGTTCTTGTAATAGGTAATTATTCTTCAGGAAAATCCACACTCATAAACGAATTTCTTGGGGCAACCATTCAGAAAACAGGCCAGGCTCCGACAGATGACTCCTTTACTATCCTGACCTATGATGATTCTGTTCCCGAGGAAGCGGGCATAAGGGTTACAGATGAAAGGGATGGCAAGTTCCTGATGAACGACCCGGAATATCCTTTCGAGTCCCTCAAACGCCACGGACAGAGATTCGCAGCCCATTTTTGCCTAAAAAAGGTCAATTCTCCATTTTTGAAGCATCTTGCATTGATTGACACGCCTGGAATGATAGACAGCATTACAGAGCGAGACCGTGGTTACAATTATCAGGAGGCAATAGGAGATCTTGCAAGAACCGCCGACCTGATACTGGTACTTTTCGATCCCCACAAGGCAGGAACCGGACGAGAAGCCCATGAAAGCCTGCGGGACACCCTACCAAAAGAGACCTTTGAAGACAGGCTACTCTTTGTTCTGAACCGTATTGATGAATGCGCTTCTTTGCCCGATCTCTTGAGGGTCTATGGAACCCTCTGCTGGAATCTTTCCCAGATGACCGGCCGGAAAGACATTCCAATGATTCATCTGACATATTCCCAGCATGCCAGCAATAAAAGTCAGACACATTATGATTCCGAGTATCTGCATCTTCTTGAGAATCAGAGGGAGGAGCTTAAAAAGGCCATTCAGGACGCTCCGAGGTATCAGCTGGATAATATTGCAACATTCGTGGAAGTAAACAGTGAGAGGCTTTCACATCTTTTGGGTTCTCTCATTATCTATAAAAAGAGGCTCAGGAATTTTAAGACAAAATTCACCTTGCTTGGAATACTGCTCGCTCTGATTTCTGGAGCGGCAACATCAGGAATATTGTTTTTCGCCGGATTCCCTGTGCTCGAGATTTTTGCCTCTGCAGGGGCAGCTGCCGCAGTCGGAGTGTTTTTCATATGGATAACCATGGCTCAGAAAAGCCTTGAAGCCAGGTTTGAAAAGGAACAGCTTGAAAAGCTTGACAATCTGACCAATCTTAAGACCCAGGCAAGAAGGGATACCTGGAATTCTGTAAAAGGCTATGTGCGGGACTATATTATAAGGACAAAAGGTAAATATGCCTTGTCTCCGCTCGAGGTTCATTACCGTGCTGTTCGTTCCGTTGTTGAAAAGGGTTCAAAAGAAATAAGATCAGCTCTTAATGAATACGCGAACCTTAAGCCGGATGATTTTATCCAGGATGATATGGTTGATTAAGATGAAGAATTAAGACTGATAATTTTTGTCGGGCGTTTATTTAAAATACAAGGTGTGAGAACCTCATCCTCCCCCTTCAAGAGTGGGGGATGAGGTTTTTTTGAGCTATATTCAGCCGAATGCCTATTCCAGTTTTTTACAGCTATTACTTTACTTAAAAGTTTATCACTCTCGTTTCTCCAGCCATGACGCTGGCACCGGCCTTGATCCATGTCTTTTCGGTGAATATCCCTTTGCCATCATATCCGATCAATAGAAAACTGGATGATCTTGTTCCATATACTTCGCTTTTAATGAAAAGGGGCGCGAGTATCCTTTCCCAATCGATCCCCATTCCTGTTTCAGGAAGAAGTTGGTCAGGCGGAATTTTGGAATCCTCTAGAAAAGCGAAAACCTTTTCATGGTTTTCAAAACATTCTGAGTTTATAAGGCTTTCCAGGTATTTTTTGCCTTTTTCAACTTTAGGCCAGGGCGTGTCAAGCAAATGATTTGAAAGGCCGTGTAGCCCAGGCTCTATTTTTTTGACAATACCTTCATGATTTGAAAAATAGTAAAGATCGTCCCTGTCTCCTGCAAGAAGATTGAATCCATTGTAAAGATTTTTTTGTGCTGCAACATGGTTAAGGTATTCTTCCGGAGAACTGTTTTTCCCTTCAAGAAAATCTGAAACAAGCAGGCCTCTTGAAAGCGCATCTTTTTTAATTGATTTGGGATCCCTGAAGTTTGTAAGGGCCGCAAAACGGCCGTTTTCCGATATTCCCATCCATGTTCCGCCAGCCTCAAGATCTTTTCCTGCGATTATTCCGCTTCCTTTGTTCCATCTGGAAACAGGGTCTGTTGGTCTTGCGTAAAACTCGTCTCTGTTTGCTGCGAGAATTAATTTGTATTTTTTGTGTTTTTTGTATGAAAAAAGAATCAGGCACATGGCTAATCGTTGACTTTGGTTTACGTTGTTTGTACGTTTAACTCCAAATTATCAGTAAAGTTTCAATTTTGCAGTGTAGGAAGTTTTATAGGGAACGACAACCTTAATTTCATTAAGCTATTTATTAAACGGAGGGCAAGGAGATGAAGGAAGTTGTAATAGTAAGTGGTGCAAGAACTGCTGTCGGCTCTTTTGGCGGCGCTCTCAAGGATGTACTTGTTGCTGATCTTGGCGCTGTAGTAATGAGGGAAACCCTTAAAAAGGCAGGCCTTAAGCCGGTGCCAAGCGCGGAGATGAATGCTATTGCTCCTGACAAGCTGAAGGATCAGGGCGTTATCGAGCTTGAAAAAAAAGGCGCTCAGTGGGACGACAATGCAAAAGAAATATCCATTGATGAAGTTATCATGGGTAATGTTATTGTTGCTGCGCAGGGACAGAATCCGGCGCGTCAGGCTATGATAAAAGCCGGTATTTCAAAGGAGACACCAGCTTTTACGGTTAATAAGGTATGCGGTTCTGGGCTCAAGGCAATTGCGCTTGGCGCTCAGTCCATCATGAATGGTGACGCTGATGTGGTTCTCGCAGGTGGCCAGGAAAGCATGAGCAATATCCCTATGGCTCTTAAAAAAGCCAGATGGGGACACAGAATGGAACTCACAGGAGTTGGCGAGATTCATGACCTTCTCGTTTATGACGGTCTCTATGAAATTTTCTACGGCTACCACATGGGTATAACCGCAGAAAACATAGTCGCTAAGTATGGCATAAGCCGTGAAGATCAGGACAAGGTTGCTTTCACAAGTATAAGCCGCGCTGTTGCAGCAATAAAGAACGGCTGGTTCAAGGATGAAATTGCTCCTGTAGTTATCAAGGGACGCAAGGGTGATGTAATAGTTGACACAGATGAAAGACCAGTGGCAACTACCCTTGAAAAACTTGCTGCAATGAAGCCTGCATTCAAGAAAGACGGATCTGTTACTGCCGGCAACGCGTCTGGTGTTAACGACGGCGCTGCAGCTGTTCTTATGATGAGCGCTGAAAAGGCAAAAGAACTTGGTCTTGAGCCTCTTCTTAAAATAAAGGCATTTGCATCAGGCGGTCTTGATCCTGCATATATGGGCCTTGGTCCTGTTCCTGCAATCAGAAAGGTTCTCAAGAAAACCGGCATGACCATCAAGGACATTCAGAATATAGAACTGAATGAAGCCTTTGCAGGCCAGGCAATCGGCTGCATGATGGAACTCGGTCTTGATTTTGACACACCAAACCCTGTGGGCAGCGGTATCTCCATCGGCCATCCGATCGGATGTACAGGCGCGCGCCAGATGGTTACATGTATGCACCATATGAAACGCAATAATATGTCCACCGGCCTTATATCAATGTGTATAGGTGGCGGTATGGGTATGGCCATGATTGTGGAAAGATAACGGGCAATCTGAAAAGAATTTTTTTTAGATAAAACCCGGTTTTAGCTTGATTGTAAAAACCCTTCTTGACCTTTTAGTTTAGGCAAGAAGGGTTTTTTGTTAAAAAAATGACCCCTCAGAGCCCTTTCATTTAAAGACATTTTTAATTGATTGCCATATAAGAGCAAATTACCAGAAAATTGTTGAATATCCGCAAAATTAAAACTATCTTAGCTGTTTGGATCGATTAATCTGAACAAATAACTTAGGGGCATTTTCGCATGCAAAACGAAGCAAGGCATGAAATCAGCATAGAGCGTGAGATGAAACAGTCTTACCTCGAATACGCCATGAGCGTCATAATAGGCAGGGCTCTGCCTGATGCCCGTGACGGTCTGAAGCCAGTACACAGGCGTGTTCTGTTTGCCATGCATGAACTCAGTAACGACTGGAACAAACCTTACAAAAAATCAGCCCGTATTGTCGGGGACGTGATCGGTAAGTATCACCCCCACGGAGACACGGCTGTTTACGATACAATGGTGCGAATGGCCCAGCATTTTTCCATGCGCTATATGCTTGTAGACGGTCAGGGAAACTTCGGCTCAATTGACGGCGACTCGCCGGCAGCCATGCGTTATACTGAAGTAAGAATGACGAGGCTTGCCCATGAAATGATGGCAGACCTCGAAAAAGAAACCGTTGATTTTACACCCAACTACGACGGCAGCCTTTATGAGCCGGCTGTTTTTCCATCAAAATTTCCCGCGCTTCTTGTGAATGGCAGTTCAGGCATCGCAGTCGGTATGGCAACAAACATACCGCCCCACAATCTTTCGGAAACCCTTGCCGCCCTTGTAGCACTTATCGAAAATCCTTCAATGACCTCCCTTGAGCTGATGCAGTTTATTCCTGGTCCTGACTTCCCTACAGGTGGAATAATCTATGGTACAAATGGAATAAGGGAAGCTTACGAGACAGGTCGCGGTATAATTCAGGTCAGGGGAAAGGTCGAAGTTGAGACAGATGAAAAAAATGATCAGGAAACGATAGTAATTACAGAAATTCCTTATCAGGTCAACAAAGCCAGGCTGATAGAAAGGGTCGCGGAGCTTGTCAAGGCAAAGGAAATAGAAGGTATAAGATTTGTCCGTGACGAGTCTGACCGAGAGGGCATGAGAATAGCCATAGGAATCAGGCGCGATCAGATGGCGGAGCCTATAATCAATCAGCTTTACAAGCACACCCAGCTTCAGTCCAGTTTCGGAATAATTCTTCTTGCAGTTGTAAACAACAGGCCTGAACTTCTTTCCTTGAAAGAGGCTCTCCAGGAATTTATTTATCACCGCAAGGAAGTTGTAGTCAGAAGGACAAAATTCGAACTCCGCAAGGCAGAGGAACGAGCCCATATACTTGAAGGACTCAAGATCGCCCTTGATAATCTTGATGCCGTTGTTGCCCTGATAAGAAATTCAGCATCACCAGGAGAAGCCAAGGCAGGGCTTATAGAAACGTTTTCTCTTTCTGCTATTCAGGCCCAGGCAATTCTCGATATGAGGCTCCAGAGACTTACCGGTCTTGAAAGGGACAAGATAATTGAAGAGTTCCACCAGATATTGAAGGATATTGAAAGATACAGGGAAATACTTGGAAACGAGAGTCTGGTTCTTGGCATTATAAAAGGCGAACTTTCTGACCTCGGGAAGAGTTACTCTGATGCAAGAAGAACCGGAATAATCGAGGCTTCGGGAGAGATCAGCATAGAAGATATGATCACCGAAGAAGATATGGTTGTTACTGTTTCAAAGGACGGATATATTAAAAGAAGCCCGGTTACCCTCTATCAGAGCCAGAGAAGGGGAGGGAAGGGCAAGACTGCCATGGGAACCAAGGAAGAGGATTTTGTTGAGCATCTTTTTGTTGCTTCAACACATCATACTTTCCTGTTTTTTACAAACCTTGGCAAGGTATACTGGCTCAAGGTCTATGAAATTCCCCAGGCAAGCAGGACAAGCAAGGGCAAAGCTCTTGTGAATCTCCTCAATTTTGGTGAAGGCGAGAGGCTTTCTGCTGTTCTTGCAGTTCCTGAATTCAAGGCGGATCATTACATTCTGACAGCGAGCCGTGAAGGCCTTGTAAAGAAAACAGATCTCATGGCTTATAGCAGACCAAGGGCGGGCGGAATAATCGGACTTGATCTTGCCGAAGGCGACGAACTGATTTCTGCCCGAATAACAGATGGCGCGATGGACGTGTTTCTTGGAACAGCTGGCGGTCAGTCCATAAGATTCAAGGAAACTGATGTGCGTCCGACTGGAAGGGTTTCCAGGGGCGTTATCGGTATAAACCTTGAAGAAGGCGACAGGCTTGTGGGTATGGAAGTTCTAAGTCATGGACAGACCATGTTCGCCGTAACTGAAAACGGATTCGGCAAAAGGACATTGATCGACGAATACCCTGTTCAACGCAGAAGCGGAAAAGGAGTTATTGCAATAAAGACTTCCGAGAGAAATGGCCAGGTGGTTGATATGCATCTCGTGGATGATGGTGACGAAGTAATGCTTATCACTGATACAGGTAGGCTTATAAGAATGGAAGTTGCAGGAATATCCGTGATAAGCAGAAACACCCAGGGCGTGAAGCTTATTGGCCTTGACAAGGGTGAAAGACTGATTGCTGCTGCCAGAATTGCGGAAGGCAGCGCAGGCGACAAGGAGTCTTCGGATTTGGACGAAATTGAGGATGAAGAATCCGGGGAATAGCTATATCAATGATATGAATATCTGCCCTGGCACTTTGAATAGTCCAGGGCTTTTTATATGGGTATATGGAAAATTTAATAGATATTACAAAATATAAAATTGGCGTGGTTGGGGCAGGAAGCTGGGGGACTGCACTTGCCAATCTGCTGGCTCTCAAGGGCGCTGTTATAGATCTTTGGGTTTTTGAGGATGATGTCAGACGTCAGATTGAAGAAAAACTGGAAAATGAAAGTTTTTTGTCGGGTATAAAACTTTCTCCGAATATAAAGCCTACGGGTGATATTGAAAAAGTTTCCAGAGACAAGGATATGATTCTTCTTGTTGTTCCCTCCCATGTGATGAGGGAGACGGCAGAAAAGATGAAGCCTTTTGTTTCGGTTAATACAGTTTTTGTTTCAGCGTCGAAGGGTATTGAAAATCAGACATACCTGACAATGTGCGGCGTATTGAAGGAAGTTTTGACAGGCGTTCCTGAAAAGAATTTCGCTGCTCTTTCAGGCCCAAGCTTTGCCAGGGAAGTGGGCGAAATGTCTCCAACTGTCGTAACTGCGGCGTCTTCAGATTCTGATGTTGCCGGTTTTGTTCAGCAGATTTTTGCGACTCCATATTTCAGGGTTTATAAAAATACGGATGTAGTAGGTGTAGAACTTGGCGGTGCGTTAAAAAATGTGATCGCAATTGCAGCCGGAATTTCAGACGGACTTGATTTGAGTCTTAATACCAGGGCTGCCGTAATAACACGTGGACTTGCAGAAATAAGAAAACTTGGCCTCAAGTTCGGAGCTGACCCAAATACCTTTCTTGGTCTCTCAGGTGTTGGAGATCTTCTTCTTACATGTACCGGAGAACTGAGCCGCAATCATACTGTCGGCAAGCTTCTGGGAGAAGGTAAATCCATAAATAAAATACTCTCGGAAATGAAAATGGTGGCAGAAGGGGTTAAGACAGCCAAGTCAGTATATAATCTCGCAATCAAGCTTGAAGTCGAGCTTCCCATCTGTGAAGAGGTTTATCATATTCTCTATGATGGCTATTCTCCAAGGGACGCTGTCCACAGACTCATGACAAGATCTCTCAAGGATGAGTTTGGGGATTGATGGCTTCCGTAAATGATGGTCATAACGAAGGGCACAGGCAGAGACTCAGGGAGAGATTCCTTGAGGACGGTCTTGATGGATTCCATGATTATGAAGTTGTGGAGTTGCTTTTAACTGTCGCAACTCCGAGGAAGGACTGCAAACCCGCTGCCAAGGAAGCTTTAACCCGGTTCAAGAATATTACGGGCGTCATGGAGGCAAGTTCCGAAGCCCTCATGAAAATAAACGGGGTAGGCGATGTAAATGTCTTCGGGATAAAGCTAATAAAGGCTATTTGCGAAAGATATTTAAAGGACAGGGTATTTGAGGATGACATCATCCGGAATCCTTCTGTCCTTTTTGATTATCTGAACATGCATATGGGCAACAGGGACAGGGAATACTTCAGCGTTGTCTATCTTAACGCCAAGAATCGGGTCCTTGACGTAGAAACTCTTTTTGAAGGTACTCTCACATCAAGTGCGGTATATCCAAGAGAAGTTGTGAAAAATGCGATGGAGAAGAAGGCCGCTTCGCTTATATTTGCCCACAATCATCCTTCCGGGGATCCAGAACCTTCAAAAGCTGATATGGAAATAACCCGAAGGCTTACTTTTGCTTGCCGTCTTGTTGATATCAGTGTTCTTGAACATCTTATAATGGGCGGTAAAAAATATTTCAGTTTTGCTGACTCAGGGCATATCGCAGGGTTTGAAAAGGATTATGAAATCCTGGTCTTGAAATAATTATTATTTATAGTATTGAGTATGGATTCAGAAAAAGAGAAAAAACCATCCTGCTACGGGAATCTTGAATCAGTATTTCCCATGGGAGATGACGGTCTCAGGATTTCTCCTGATTCGTGTCGTCTTGAATGCGATCTCAGAACCGAATGTCTGAGATCGGCACTTGAAGGTTCTATGGGGGATTTTGTCCAGGAAGAGGTTCTGGATAGAAATTACGGGTCAGGTAAGATAGGTTTTTTTGAGAGATGGTCAAAAAAGAAAACACTTAGCACAAACAGCAAAAAATAGGCGGCTATTTACTAATGTTTGTCTGTGTTTATTTTGTGCCTCCGGCAGGTCGCTTTTCGAAAAAAGCTCAGCAAAAACTTTAATGTTTGGTGAGATCTGCTTGATTTTTAAACTTATATTTGTTTTGAGGCAAAAATCTCCAAAATGCTGAATAGTTACAAAAATAGTTTTTAATTATTATAGATATGGGGGAGTCAAATGAAGTCGATTAAGGATCTGGATATAAGTGGGAAAAGGGTTTTTATTCGTGTGGACATGAATGTTCCCATGGATGAAGAACAGAATATTACTGATGATATCCGCATAAGAGCTGTTCTTCCAACTATTCAGTACGCTCTGGATCATGATGCAAGGATAATCGTAGCGTCGCATATGGGGCGTCCGGGCGGGAAAGTCGTTCCTGAACTTTGCATGAAGCCTGTCGCAAAAAGGCTTGCAAGGCTGATAGGTAAAGAAGTCAAGCTCGCACCTGACTGCATTGGCCCTGAAGTAAAGAAGATGGTCGAGGAAATGAAGGCCCAGGATATCATTCTCCTTGAAAATCTCAGATTCAATCCAGGCGAGCAGAAAAATAATGACGATTTTGCTAAAGAGCTCGCATCTTACTGTGATGTATATATAAATAATGCTTTTGCCGTGTGTCATCGTGAGCATGCGTCTGTGTCATCAATCACCAAGTATGCCCCTGAATCAGCAGCCGGATTTCTTCTTCAAAAAGAGCTTACCTATTTCAAAAAAGCGATGCAGGATCCCCAGCGTCCTCTTGTCGCAATAGTTGGTGGATCAAAGGTTTCGAGCAAGCTCGAGGCTCTTGAGAATCTGCTTCTGAACGTGGATAAGATAATGATTGGTGGGGCCATGGCAAGTACTTTTCTTGCTGCCCAGGGCGTAGAAGTAGGTAATTCAATGGTTGAGCCGGATCTTTTTGAAACTGCCTTGAAAATAGTAAAAGCTGCAAAAGAAAAGAAAATCAAATTTTATTTGCCTGTCGATGCTGTTGTTGCCCGTGAAATCAATCAAAAGGCCGAAACTAAGGTTGTTCCAATTCAGGAAATTCCAAGCGATTGGATGATACTCGATATCGGCCCCGCAACATCGAGGCTTTTCCAGGAAGTTCTATATGACGCCAAAACCGTACTCTGGAACGGCCCGATGGGTGTTTTCGAGATTGACGCCTTCAGCAGAGGAACTATTTCTCTGGCCCACGATATCGCAAACTGCTACGCAATGACCATTGTCGGCGGTGGTGACACTGACGTTGCAATCCACAAGACTGGTGAAACCGAAAGAATTACCTATATCTCAACCGGCGGCGGTGCTTTCCTTTATCTCCTTGAAGGCAAGGTTCTTCCTGCTGTCGCAGCTCTTGAGGAATCAGAGAAAAAATAGCCCCATGCTTTGTTCAAAAGAAGCCATGAACTTTTAGCTTATGGCTTCTTAAATATTTCATACGCGCTCTTTAATCCCCTTTGATGTTTCTTTTTGTTTTTTAAGAGTTCTTTCTGACCCGTGATTTTTTACCAGTTAAAAAATAAGTAAATGTGAGCTCTTCATACTCAGTGCATTGACGAATTAAGCGACTAATGCTATCAGTTAAATCTGAAAGTCCCCTTTTTTATCCTTTTGTGCGTTGCAAACCGGAAACCCTCTTCTCCGGTAATTGATTTGACACTGCTACTTTTGAAAGGAAAACCTGCTTGACATTCTGGAGCTTCAGGGAAGAATTAAGTTATGCCAACAGGCTCAGGCGTTCATATTATGAATTGCTTAGGGACGATCTTGAGCAGGTCGTGCTGGATTATGGCCTTGTTGATTCATACTTGAATTTTAAATTAAAGAACATCCCTTATCCTTTTGTGGAAAGAAGGGAAATGAAGCCAAAAGCTAGAATACCGGCCCTAGAGCATGAATGTCAGAAAGTTTTTCTTGTGATTTTTGTGGAAGACACCATTCCGTCCATACATAAAAAATATATCCGTTTTTTTGATGATAATAAAACAACCAAAGTTAACCTTCTTAAAACAGACGCGGTATCTTTGGACGAGAATTTTGATCGTACCTACAAATATCTGGATTCAGTTTATTTTACAGACACAATTAAAAGGCTTCTTCCAGTGGACTTTGCGCTTTTAATTCAAAGAGATCCTGCCAGCAGGGCGAGGGACAGATATTCCGTAAGTCATTTTCATGTTAAAGTTGACTGGCCTATTGCGGATGCTGCCGAAGATCTCGGAAAAACTCTCAGGTATATTTCAAAAGATCTTTATGAAAAAGGTGACAAGTACGCGGAAGATATGCAGAAAAAATTCTTTGAGTTTTATGGTCTTCCATTCATGGTCGGAGGGAGAAGAAGCGCTGCCATAGTCGCTGCCCAGTATCTCAGGAAAATCCCATGTATATCAACCGTCTTTGTGGGGAGCTGTGAGTCAAGGGCTGTGATGAGATTTTCCGAGCGCGGGGTTGCAAAAAGTATTCTTGTCAAGCTTAACAGGGAAGAGGTTAACAGACTCGCAGAAGAAAACAGTATATCAGTCACAACATTCAGAAAAAATTATCAGATTGACAGAGATGGCGCAGACGGAGTTTTCATATTCCAGATTCATTATATTCACACCAACCACGCCAGGGTTCCGGATGACGGGAAGCTCAGGGAGATAAAGCCTGATTCGTACTGGATAACTGTCGGAGCCGAACAGATTATGCCCAAACCCGGAGTGTGGAAGTATCCTCCGATTTCAGTCAGTCTGGTGTACGGAAAGGATTAAAAAATGATGGTGCTTGTCCGGTTGGATTGTCAGGAAAGCTAATGTCCGATAATGATAATTATCTGACATTAGCTTTCATCATCGTATTTTAAAAAAGTTAAGCTGAAATGAGGCAGATTCATACGGAAAAAATGTTTTACTGTAGGTTTTTAATCATTGCAGTTTCATCACAGTCCGGGAATTTTACGCATAAAATGCAGTCTGACCATATTTTGAGGGGCAGTTCTGATTTGTCGGTGATTCTGAAATCGAATTTTTTAAAAAAATCAGGCTTGTATGTAAGGGTGAATATTTTATGCATGCCCAGTGCAATAGCTTCATCAAGGGCATTGTTGACGAGCACTGATCCTATTTTCTTCTTCTGGCTTTTTTCATCCACGGCAAGAGATCTTATTTCAGCAAGATCCTCCCAGCATATCTGGAGAGCGCAGCAGCCGAGTATCTCGCCTGTCTCCTGATCTTCAAATACAGAAAAATCCCTGACCTGCTCATAAAGCTGGGTGAGGGGACGAGGAAGCAACTCTCCCTTGTCACCAAAAAATTTAAGAAGATTATAAATCTTTTTTATATCTTTTATTTCAGCCTTTCTTATCATCGCTTCCCTGCCACTATTTAAAAATATTTTAAATCCATTCAGCGCGCCATATAAAACAAGGCCCAAAAACAGATGCCTGAATTTTGGGAAATTGTCTGGCTATTAAACCAATTCGGTCAGATCTCCAAGAAAAAAATAGCCTTTATTGTTTGATGAGTTTTTTGACATTGGTATCAAACTGATCATCATCAAAAGGCTTATGCATTATCATATTTACGCCAGTTTGCATGATGGTTTCATTATCAACCTTGGCATCATTTCTTGAACTCTTGGTTCCGACAAAATCGCTCTGGGTTGTAATCATGAGAACAGGAAGCTGGTCTTTTGTATATTTCTCCCTGATAATTCTTGTCATTTCAAGGCCATTTATTCCAGGCATGTTCAGATCCGTAATCACAAGGTCTGGCTTGGACTTTTTTATTTCCTTGATTGCGTCAGCCGGGAATTCAAAGATTTTAACCTCATATCCAAGTTTGTGGATTTTTTTCATATAAAGTCTGAGCATCATCTTTGAGTCGTCCACAGCATAAACTTTGATAGCTCCTTCTGCTTGGACTTCGGATATTGTCTGCTCAATCATATTTGCGAAAGAATCAAGTCCTTTTGCCTTGAATTTTTCGGCATATTTTTTCTTGGCTTCGGGATGGGTTTTCTGGGTTACATAATTAACCGCAAATTTTGAAAAATATTCATGTTCTATTATGCTGTCAAAAATATTGTCCGCCTCTGCATCAAGAAGCGTTGCAGCAATTGTTTCGGCAAGTGGATTTGACGGAGATATCATATTTTTCAGACCGGCAGCCAGAACAGGTGACATGTTTTTATTTATTGCCCTGGCAGCTGCCAGACGTACATGCTCTTCGGTATCTTCAAGGCCGACTGCAAGACTTATGGCTGATTTGGTGGAAGGCATTTTTTCCAGAGCTTCATACGCCGTGAATCTTATGTTTGCATTTTCTGGTCTGGTCGCTAAAAGTTTTACGACAGCTGGTATAGCTGACTTGTCTCCAATGCTTCCAAGAACATGAAGGGTATGAATTACTGTGTCCTCATCGTTGATATTAAGGCTTTCTATGACTTCTGGGACAGCTTTTGCACCTATGTCAACAAGATGGTCAATGGCCCAGTTTCTTATGCTCGTGAAATGAGAGCTCATAAGAGAGCAGAGTTTGCTTATGGCAAGTTTGTCCTGGATTTCAGCGAGAGCTTCGATAATGAGTTTGTCAGTCGGGCTGTCTCCACGAATTGCTTCTGCAAGCTGATGAATTGCCGCAGGGCCACCAATTTCAGCAAGTGCGAATATCGCTTCCTGCTTCAGTTCCTCATTACCATAATAAATAAAGTCAGCTATTGCCCTTATACCTGAACTTGCGCCGTAAGAGCTGAGTGCCTTGATTATTTCCTTCAGCACTTCAACGTCTGTTTCCTTGAGCAGAAGGTCGATCAGTATAGGAAGAGCCTTTTTGATCTGGAGCTCCCCGGATATCCTGATAAGAATATTTCGTTTTTTTAGCTGCTGGATCTGAATCAGTTCAATTATCGTGTCATGGGCGTTACATGCTTTGTCTATCAAAAGTTCATACAACTTGGCCTGTATATTTTCATCAGATATTGGCTGCTCGTTAACAAAGGCCAGAAGGTAAAGAGCAACCTTATCCTGTACCTTGCTTATCTCGAATAGGGATCTGATTTGTCCTTTGGGCGAAATTTCAGAAAAAAACTGCAAAAGAGCCTTTGCCTTGATAAGATCGTTTTCTGATATGCAAAACTGTAATTCCGATATGAAATCAGATTCTTTGATGGTCATACAACCTCTTGATATAAAATTATTTTAAATTACTTGGGAGAGTAATCGCTTCTCTGGTAGAAAATAGAGTTAAGATATTTCTGCGGCTTGAAAAGTGTTGTGTCATTGGAAAGGGATTCAGTTGAGCCTATAATAAGATACCCATCCGGCTCCAATGCCCCGCATAGTTTTTGATACAGATTTTTTCTTGTCTCTGGTGAAAAATATATGGCAACATTTCTACAGAAAATAATATCGAATTTGCCGAGGGCTGCAAAAGATTCCATCAGATTGATTTTTCTGAATTGCGCCATAGCCCTGACTTCATCCTTTATCCTCCAGCATTCGCCATCCTGATTGAAGTATTTGTTTAAAAAGCCCTGGGAAAGTCCCCGTGTCGCTTCAAATTTATTATATTTTCCATAACTTGCCTGGGCTATTACAGCATCGGATATATCCGTACCTATGAGAGTTATATTGTAATTTTTAGGGTCAAGGCCAAGCTCCTTGATAATCATGGCAATGCTGTAGATTTCCTGGCCCGTGGAACTTGCTGCTGACCAGATTCTCAGATTCACCTGTCTTGGCTTTCTTCCTCCGTCTGTTCTTCTGTCGATAATATCAGGTAGAAGTTTGAACTGAAGAAGGTCAAACGGAGATTTATCTCTGAAAAAATATGTCTCGTTTGTGGAAATCCCGTCAATTATTTTTCTTTCTATGGCTTTAAGCGGATCTGTCTTGGCTTTCTGGTGCAGCTCCGTATAGGATTTGCATCCGAGTTGCTCAAGCAGCGGACTAAGACGGGTTTCAATAAGATACTCCTTGCCCGGATCCAGGGCAATTCCCGAAATGTCATGAATATATTTCACCAAAAGGGTGAATTCTGCAGGAGTTACTTTTATCATTATTACCCGTCTTATTTATTCCGTTTGAGAGTTTTTAGTATCTCCCCGGCAATTTCATCCAAGGGCGCCACAATATCCGCAATTCCTGATTCAATTGGTTCCTTGGGCATACCGTAGACTGTGCAGGATGCCTCATTCTGGGCGATTATCACTGATCCATTTTGTTTCATAGACCGAAGTCCGGCGGTTCCGTCGGATCCCATCCCTGTCATTATTACTCCGGTGGATCTGGCTATATAATGCTCTGCCACAGATCTGAACAGATAGTCAGCTGATGGTCTGCAACTATTTTCCGGTGGATCGTCCGTTATCTTTATCATTCTGTTTCTGCCGTCCGGCGCAGCGGCAATTCTCATCTGCTTGCCACCAGGAGCTATATAGGCTGTTCCGGGAGTCAGTATATCTCCTTCTGCCGCCTCTTTGACCTTGATGGCGCATTTTGCGTCAAGGCTTTTTGCCAAAGATTGGGTAAATAAAGGCGGCATATGCTGAACTATTAAAATCGGTACTCCTATGTCCGCTGGCAGCATAGGCATCATTCTTCCCAGTGCATTCGGGCCGCCGGTCGATATCCCAATTGCCACGAGTTCTGAAGAGGGAATACCTGCATGAGGCTTTACTATCCGGCTCATCCTGTCCATTATGCTTGCAGGTGTTTTCCCTGTCGCCTGGGGCTGGGATTTTAAGGCAGTAGCCGGAGCTGTTGGAAAAGATCTTTCAGTGCCAGGTTTTCTGCCTAATATGGATTTGATTTCGAGCTGGCGTTTAAATGCTCTTACCATCGGAGCAAGGGCATCGTGAACAAATTTGGTGTTTTCCTGAAGTGTCCCTGTCTGAGGTTTTGCTATAAAATCAAATGCCCCCAACTCAAGGGCTTTGATCGTCATATCGCTTCCCTCTTGGGTCAGGGTGCTGAGCATGACAGCTCCGACTTCGGGCATATTTTTTTGAAGATATTTCAATACCTCAATGCCATTTAATTCCGGCATTTCAATATCAAGAGTAATGAAGTCAGGTTTTAAAACTGGTAATCTTGATATTGCAATTTTACCACTGCTGGCAGTACCCACAACTTCCACGTCAGGTATCGTGGATAATACATCGCTCACCACTTTCCTGTAAAGGATGGTGTCGTCCACAACCATTGCTCTTAATTTGCGAGGGATATTCAATTCTGTATTTTCTCTTATTTGATGGTCTCTCAAAAAGTCAAAAAGGGCTTAGCCGTCACTTTGTATTTCCAGTTATTTCCGGATTCCGGATTCCGGCCTTCACCGGAATGACGATAATCAGACTTTTTGCGACCTTGTCTTGTTTAAGTATCCGTAATTATTCGGTAAGGATTTTGTCTATATCCAGGATTCCAATGAGTTTGTTTTCTGTTTTGAAAACTCCCGTAAAAAAACGTCCCTGGGTTCCAATTATATTGGATGGCGGTGGTTCTATCTTGGTCGGATCCGCTGTCAGAACATCGCTGATGCATTCGACAAAAAGCCCGATCTGCTCTTCATTGGACTCAACGATGATATTTCTGTTGTCTTTACTTTTGACTATGGGTTCCAGACCTAATTTTTTACCAAGGTCAATTATTGTGACGATTTTTCCCCTCAGGTTAAGCACACCTCGTACATACTCAGGGGATTGAGGCACTATGGTTACTTCCGTGTGCTTGTTTATTTCCTGTATATTAAGAATGTCGATTCCGCAAAGGGCGTCTCCGACATAGAAGGTTGCCAGTTCCAGCATGCCATCTATGGATTTTGCGGTTTTTCTTGGTTCGG
Source organism: Desulforegula conservatrix Mb1Pa (assembly GCF_000426225.1). NCBI lineage: Bacteria > Pseudomonadati > Thermodesulfobacteriota > Desulfobacteria > Desulfobacterales > Desulforegulaceae > Desulforegula > Desulforegula conservatrix. Next base: position 134,314 of record NZ_AUEY01000001.1, on the reverse strand, counting down.
CCATAGCTCACTCCTTAAAAGGATTTGAGATAATTTATTAAAGGATATGCTGTCTTATGGAAATCATAAGATTGTCTCTGTCCAGCTTGATCTGGTAATCATCTATTCCCACTGATCTACCCTTTGCCATATCATCCTCACCAGCAAGGGATGTAAGGGCAATAACCTTGAGATGTTTTAGCTTAGGATCATTTTTAACTATTTGTGTAAATTCAAATCCATTCATTCTTGGCATTTCAAGATCTGTTAGAACTATTCCGATATCTTCAATATTTTCTTTAAGAAGCGCGAGGGCGACCTCACCATCTTCAGCTGAGATTACTTCATAGCCTTCATCTTCTATAAATCTTTTAACCTGATTTCTGAAAAAAGCCGAGTCTTCGGCAAAGAGAATTTTTTTGCGGCCTGTATGTATTCTGACTGTTTCTGCCTTCTTTTCAGCAAACCAGTCCGGATTTAATGATTTGACCACATCAAATATATCTACCATCAGGGTCGTTCTGCTGTTTATGATGGATGATCCAATAATACCGGTTTGCTTTAGAGTCGATTCATCAACTTTTACAGCAACTTCAACGGCATCAACAGGAGGAGTGACCATTAGTCCCACTTCCTTTCCGCTAAGCTTGAATACAATTACTTCAAGTTGTTTTCTTTCAGGAAGTTTTTTGACATTTGCAACCTGACTAAGTTCATAAAGAGGTAGTGAGCCTCCTCTGTACTGAATCACTTTTTTGCCACCAACGTCTTCTATTTCATTGGCTATGATTCTTTCGATTCTTTCAACTATGCTTAAAGGCACCGCAAACTGCTCTTCTTCCGTATTTCTGAAGAGAAGAAGTGAAATTTTGTCATGTTTTTCTTTTTCAGAAGCGAGTGCCTCTTCCTGGCTCTTGGCTGCAGCGGCATTTACAACTGAAAGTTCTGCCATCTGGGCAAGACTCGCAACATCTAAAATTAGTGCTACTTTGCCGTCGCCCATGATTGTAGCTCCGGCGTATCCTTTGCAATCTTTGAGATGTCTGCCAAGCGGCTTTACAACAATTTCTTCAGAATCTCTCAATTGATCGACCACCAGGCCATATTTGAAGCTGCCGGCAGAAACCACTGCTATATTAATGGCGCTTTCGGCCCTGTATCTTCTGTCCGAACGCGTTCTTTTTCTTTGTATACCGTCATCAGGGATTTCTTCTGTTTCTTCCCTGCCTGTTAAAAGCTGCCTTGATCTTCTGTCCGCAATATTTTGTCTTCTGTCCTGTTTCTCTTCGCCTGTCTCAGGATCAATAAAGATTCTCTGGATACCAAGAACTTCGGAAAGGTTTAACAGCGGCAGGAGGGCTCCGCGTAGGCGAACGACTTCAGATGTCCCGACCTTTTCAATTCTGTCCTTAACCTGGGAAGCTGGTATTCTGACAAGCTCGTTGAGGTTTACCTGGGGAATGGCATATCTTTCTCTTCCAACTGCGATTATCTGGCTAGGAATGATTGCAAGTGTAAGAGGCAGCTTGATTCTTATGTTGGTGCCTTTCCCTGCGTTCGACTCGATATCAATTATCCCGCCAAGTTTATCCAGATTGGTTTTTACAACATCCATTCCAACGCCTCTTCCAGAGACGTCTGTTATTGTTTTTGCAGTTGAAAAGCCAGGCAGGAAAATAAGGTTTATCTTTTCCTTTATGCCCATTGACGAGGCATCCTGTTCTGTTATGAGGCCCTTTCTTACTGCTGCCGAAGCTACTTCGTTGCCGTCGATGCCTTTTCCGTCATCCTCAATTTCGATGTTTACCTGGCCTGCTTCGTGGTATGCCTTGAGTTTGATATAACCAGATACAGGCTTGCCGGTTTTCTGTCGTATTTCCGTCGATTCAATGCCATGGTCTACCGAATTCCTTACAAGGTGAGTAAGCGGATCATTAATGGCTTCGATGATTGTTTTATCAAGTTCAACGTCTTTGCCTTCAAGTGTGAGCTGAACCTGCTTTCCCAGGTCTTTTGAGAGGTCGCGTACAACTCTGTTGAATTTATTGAATACGTTGGAAATTGGCTGCATTCTTGTACGCATGATTGTTTCCTGCAGCTCGGATGTGATCATGTCGATTCTTTGGCTTGAGGTCTCAATTGCCCGCGTATTTGAGGCTGATATGCTTTGCACTAACTGGTTTCTTGTTAGAACCAGCTCGCCTGCCAGGGTCATTAGCGTATCAAGAAGATTTACATTGACGCGCAGAGACGTCTGCTGCGCTATTGCTGATTTGCCTTCAGAGTTTTTTTCGTCGAGCAGATCCTGGGTTGAAATGTCGTCCGAGTTTTGATTATAAGCCGGTATGTTGTCCTGGATGACCGGTCTTGAAGATGCTGCCGGTGTCATCTGAACTGGTTCATTGATTGGGACTGGTTCTATTTGCATGGTCTGTACCTCCGCTGCTTCGGATTTTGCATCAGAGACTATGTTTTTAACGGCCGGGGGTGTCCAAAGCGGCTCCTGGACGGATGTTTTTTGCGGAGCACTTTGCATGCCCGATTTGTATTCAGGCGCAGATTCCCACATTTCCTTCGTGATTGTGTGGACATAGCATTGATCGAGGTTTACCAGAATAGGCACCATGTCAGGCTCAATTATGGAAGCGAATAAAACGACAAAGGGGATTCGCATTGGGAGATCGTCGTCCAATGTCCCCACAGCCTGGAAATCAATTTTGGAATTTATAATAATTCCGCTTTTTAGAAGAGAGTTTATAACTTCAAGCGGCGTTGTGTTTTTTTTGTGGATATCGTTTATCAGATCATATTCAACGAGATAGACGTATTTACCCTGCTTGTCACATTGAAGTATGTCGAATTCCGATGCATCAATTTCGGCTTTCGTGCTTGGATGGCAAATCAGGAGTTCCCTTGAAAGGCTTTCTTTTTCTTCATCGGATACAGATGCCTCGGTTATTCTCATCAGGGCGGAGACATATTCGCTTATGTCGACATCATTGCTGGTTTCAACCGAAACAATCAAATCCTTGAGTTTGTCAAACGCTTTGAGAAGAATGCTTATTATGTCTGGAGTCGGAACCATCTCTCTGCTTCTGATTAGTCCAAGGATGTTTTCCAGATTATGGGATATGTCCTTGATTTTGCTGAGTCCCATGAAACCTGCGCCACCCTTTATGGAATGGGCGGCTCTGAAAACGTTGTTCACCAGTTCTTCGTTTATGTCTTCGCCTGACTCTTCAATACTGAGAAGATCATTCTCGATGTTTGAGAGATGTTCCAGGGATTCTTCAACGTACATCCTTAGGGTTTCATCATCTTCAAATATCATCGCTGCCTCCAGATTATTATGTAAGTATTTCTTAAAGATCTAATAGGTATTAGCAGTTACAAAAAATATTTCCAAGGAATCTTTATGGATGTATTTTATGTGAAAAGAAATTAAGGAATTCTTAAGGAGTCCCATAAGAAGTATTTTTGGTTTGACCATATCAAATAACGAAAGATTCTTTAATATATCACCAATATATTTTTTTTAATACTGAAAATTATGTTCTTAAGTTAATCTTACGACAATTTATATCTATGTCTATAGAATATCTAATTCAGGGTTGCTCACGAGACTTTTTTTCTGACTATATCATTTTTTTTGTATGATCCCTGAAGTATCATCGATGCAATGCTTCCGTTTTGAACAATATCCGTATTGATACCTTTGTCAGTTACAATAGCGCTTACTGTGTCAATACTTGTTGGCTTTGAAGGACTGAGGATTTCAAGTTTGTCGTTTACGCAAATTTTGTTTCTGACAAATACTTCTGTTTTTCCGTTTGATGTATCTGTTGCAACCTTGCCCACAAGAAGATAATCACTTTCGCCTTTAATGTTTGACAGATTGGGCGCAGAATCGGATTCTTCGTTCAAATAGAATCCTTTTGAATAGCCACGGTTGTTAACGCTTTCCAGCTCTTTGATCCACTCGTCTTTTATTTTGAACCCATCTGGATTAGTATAGTATGAGTCGATGGCCTCTCTGTATGCTTTTACAACCGGTGCCAGATAGTTGATCCCCTTCATTCTGCCTTCAATTTTGAGAGAATCCAGTCCTGAAGCAATAAGCTCCGGTATGTGTTCAATCATGCAAATATCACGGGAGTTAAAAATATAAGTGCCTCTTGAATCCTCGTCTAGCGGATAATAAAAACCCGGTCTCATTTCCTCGACAACGGAGTATTTCCATCTGCACGGATGGCAGCATAACCCTCTGTTGCTGTCTCTGTTGGCCATAAATGAACTGAGCAGGCATCTGCCTGAGTATGATATGCACATTGCTCCATGAACAAAGGCTTCGATCTCTATACCGACATTTCTTCTGATTTCGGATATTTCTTCAAGACTTAGCTCTCGTGCTGTATTTATTCGTGCCACTCCGAGCATTTCCCAGAACTGAACATTCCTGAAGTTTGTAGTATTGGCCTGGGTGCTAAGGTGGATTGGGATCTGCGGAATAATTTCCTTGGCATCAAGTATTACGCCTGGATCTGATATAATAATTCCGTCTGCACCAGAGTCTCCAACAATTTTAAGAAATGATCTTATCCCAGAGAGTTCATTGTTTCGCGGGTAGATATTGCAAGTAACGTAAACTTTTTTTCCATTGGAATGCGCATATTTGACAGCAGCGGGCAAATCCTCGGATTTGAAATTTCCTGCATAGTTTCTGAGGGAAAAATCAGGGCCTGACATATAGACGGCATCAGCGCCATAATTTATGGCAATCTCGAGTTTTTCCCAATTGCCTGCCGGTGCGAGTAATTCTACTTTTTTCATGTTTATCCGCTATTGATGATTTGAAATTATACAATTCAGGATTTCAAATAACACCGGTATCAAAAGGATTCAATTTGATTTTTGATATATAGAAGAAAGCAGGCAAAATTGCTTGTAGGGCTATCACAAAGTCCGTTATAAGTTTTATAAGACTGACGTACCTATTTTTTGCCTGCTGACTGTATAATAAGGTAACGAATAATTGTGTGAAGACGATTGTTATTTTGATTTGTAATGGGTTTTTCGTTAACTATCTGAATTTATATCTTTTATTTTAACGGGTCGCGTCGATCTGCCTTCTCTGATGGCTTTTCGCTCTTGACAGTACTTTTCAATTATATATATTTGTTTTTTTATTAATGCTTAAATGTCAATAAAATCGGTGAATAGCCATGAAAAAATATGTTTGCATAAGAATATTTATACTTTTGCTGTTGTGTACGATTCTGTCCTCATGCGGTGGTGCCAGCCGCAGCACAAAAAAACCAGATGCCAAGGCTGATCAAGTCGCCGCTGGTGAAAACTGTGACAGTGAATATGCTGATATCCCTGATGAGGAGTCTGGGGAACTGAGCGGCGCGACAAAAAAACTCGTGGCCCAGAGTCAGTCCCTTTATGCAAATTCCGGAGAGCACCTGAAAAAAAAGGATTATGATAAAGCTTTGACCGCTCTTGATGAGGCGTATTCAAAGCTTCTTAAGATTGATCTTGAAGAAAGAGGCGGCGAATTTCAGCAGATAGAAGATTTGAGATTCATGATTTCCAAAAGAATTATGGAAATATATGCGATCAGGAATAAGGGTGGAATAGCTGCTAAAAATGAAATACCAATAGTTTTAAATCCTCATGTGAACCGGGAAATCAAGTCTCTGACCACTACCGAGAGAAGTTTTTTTGTCGCAGCTCTTTCAAGATCTGCTAAATATCGCCCTATGATAGTTGCAAAGCTCAAGGAAGCTGGCATACCTGCTGAGCTTGCCTGGCTTCCTTTAATTGAGAGTGGATACAAGGTCAGCGCATACTCTTCGGCGAGGGCGCTCGGCATGTGGCAATTCATAGCTTCGACAGGTCACAGGTATGGTCTGAAACGCGATGAATATATCGATGAGCGCATGGATCCCGAAAAATCCACTGATGCGGCCATAGCTTATCTAAAAGAACTACATCAGATGTTTGGTGATTGGGAAACTGTTCTGTCGGCATATAATTGCGGTGAGGGAAGGGTTTTAAGGACAATAAGAACCCAGAATATAAATTACCTTGATAATTTTTGGGATCTTTACGGACAATTGCCGGTTGAAACAGCAAGGTATGTTCCTCGTTTTATTGCCACCATCCATATAATAAACAATTTAAAAGACTATGATCTTGCAGATGTCGCGTATGAAGCTCCTGTTAATTTTGAGACTGTGACGGTTTCAAAGCGTGTGTCATTAAAGGATCTTGGAAGCGCTTCCGGTGTTTCCGAATGCGTGCTTCGTGATCTCAATCCTGAGTTAAGGCATGGTATTTTGCCCCCCTCAACATACCCCTTGAAGGTTCCTGTAAATTACAGCGACAAGATTCTCGCCAGTGTGACAGTTCTTCAGGATGCCGCGCCGCCAAGGCCTGAAAAAGTGACCGCAGCTTCATCAAATGGCGGTGGCGGCGGAACATACCACAAGGTTTCCAAGGGCGAGAGCATCGCTTCAATAGCCCGCAAATATAACAAGTCTGTGTATGAATTGATCAGTTCCAATAATCTGAACAAAAAGTCAAAACTATCAGCCGGTAAATTAGTCAGGATTCCTGATGGGGCGGATACTAAAAGCCAACAAAAAACTGCGTCAAAAGATGATTCTGCCAAGCCCGTCGCCAAATCAGGGATAAGGTCGACTTCTGTCGAATATAAAGTAAAAAAAGGCGATACTGTATGGACAATAGCCAAAAATTATGGTACGACGCCTGACCGTATAATCTCTATGAATAAATTATCCGGCTCCTCTGTAAGGGTGGGCAGTGTAATTAAGATAGATGCAGTTGCTGATCCAGGATTAACGGTTTCATCACCGGATGCTAAATCTTCTGCACAGGCAAAGTCTGATAACAGAGAGAAGCCTTCGAAGCAGACGCCTGTAAAGAGCACAGCTTCAACCAGTCAGGCGGCGTATAAGGTAAAGCAGGGCGATAACATCTTTTCCATAGCAAGACAGCACAATATTTCAGTGGACAGGATTCTCGCTTTAAATAGGCTTCCCAAGGATACTAAAATATTCCCAGGGCAGTCATTGCACGTAGAATGATTTTAAAGCCCCCGTAGCTCAGTGGATAGAGCATTGGATTCCTAATCCATGTGCACAAGTTCAATTCTTGTCGGGGGTGCCATTTTTTTTCTTGCAATAAAAAGAAGGCTGTGATATCTGCCTTCCGAACGATGAGTTTGCCAAAGAAAGAAAATCTCATTATTCAGAATCTGAAATACTGAGAAAAAAAAGCTTGTAATCAGATTTTGTTTTTGTTAGTTAGAGAAGTTCTTTTTTTGAAGAAATCAACCGCTTGCGAAGCCAACGTAGCTCAGCCAGGCAGAGCTGCTGATTTGTAATCAGCGGGTCGGGGGTTCGATTCCCTCCGTTGGCTCCAAATATATAGTTTTAGGCGGTATGGTGGGGTTCCCGAGCGGCCAAAGGGATCAGACTGTAAATCTGACGGCACAGCCTTCGGAGGTTCGAATCCTCCCCCCACCACCATCCTGACTCGGTCGGTTGTAGGAGGTCCTTAAGTGGACCGTTTGACTACAAGGATCCCTGCATAAAAACATGCTAATGGGATAACGCGGGAGTAGCTCAGTTGGCAGAGCTTCAGCCTTCCAAGCTGAAAGTCGCGAGTTCGAATCTCGTCTCCCGCTCCAATTAACGTAGTTATTAAGGCAATGGCTTAAATATCCCGGATTAAAAGGCCCACGTAGCTCAGTCGGTAGAGCGCTTCCTTGGTAAGGAAGAGGTTCACCGGTTCGATTCCGGTCGTGGGCTCCACTGTTATTTGTGAGGACTCAAGCGCGTCTCGAAGTGTGCGGCCGGGTGTTGGGTTTTTTCTAATTTAAAAGAACCAAAATCTTGTAGGAGGGTAAAAACAAATGGGTAAGGCGAAATTTGTAAGAACCAAGCCGCATGTCAACGTTGGAACTATTGGCCATATCGACCATGGAAAGACAACACTTACGGCGGCAATTACCAAGTATGCATCAATGAGAGGCTATGGCCAGAAAATTGATTATGATAATATCGACAAAGCTCCTGAAGAAAGAGAGCGCGGTATTACAATCAATACAGCACACGTTGAATATGAAACAGACAACAGGCATTATGCACATGTTGACTGCCCAGGCCATGCTGACTATATCAAGAACATGATTACCGGTGCTGCTCAGATGGACGGCGCAATTCTTGTTGTTGCTGCAACCGATGGTCCTATGCCTCAGACCCGTGAGCATATTCTGCTTGCACGTCAGGTCGGTGTTCCTAAGATAGTTGTTTTCCTCAACAAATGTGACATGGTTGATGATCCTGAGTTGATCGAACTTGTTGAAATGGAACTTCGCGAGCTTCTTGATAAATATGATTTTCCAGGCGATGACACTCCTATCATTCATGGTAGCGCCCTTAACTCTCTTAACAGTGAAGATCCTAAGGCTCCTGAAAATGAATGCATCCAGAAACTTATGGACGCAATAGACAGCTATATCCCAGAGCCAGTCCGTGACGTTGATAAGACATTCCTTATGCCTGTTGAAGACGTTTTCAGTATATCAGGTCGTGGTACTGTTATCACAGGTAGGGTTGAGCGCGGTATAATCAAGCAGGGTGAGACTGTTGAAATCGTTGGTCTCCGTTCAACCATCACCACCGTATGTACCGGCGTTGAAATGTTTAGAAAAATACTTGATGAAGGCCGTGCTGGCGACAACGTTGGTCTTCTTCTCCGTGGTACAAAGCGTGAAGAAGTTGAGCGTGGTCAGGTTGTTGCAAAACCAGGTTCAATTACACCTCATACAAAATTCAAGGCTGAAGTTTACGTTCTTAGCAAGGAAGAAGGCGGTCGTCATACTCCTTTCTTTACTGGCTACAGACCTCAGTTCTTCTTCAGAACAACTGACGTTACAGGTATTCTCAATCTGCTCGAAGGCGTTGAGATGATCATGCCTGGCGACAATACTTCAATCATAGTCGAGCTTATTGCGCCAATCGCTATGGAAAAAGAGCTTCGTTTTGCTATCCGTGAAGGCGGCAGAACTGTTGGGGCTGGCGTTGTGGCTGAAATTATCGCGTAAGCGGTGAAGAAGGAGTTTATCCGTGAGAATTATAATAACGTTGGCGTGTACCGAATGTAAGCGTCGTAATTATACCACGACTAAAAATAAGCGAACCACACCGGATAAGCTTGAGTTCAGCAAGTATTGCAGATTCTGTAAAAAGCATACTGCTCATAAGGAAACGAAATAGTTTAATTCTCCGGTTATAATGACCGGAGAATTTGCAGGCCAGTAGCTCTAACGGTAGAGCGGCGGACTCCAAATCCGATGGATGGGGGTTCAAATCCCTCCTGGCCTGCCATTTTTTATATGGTAACGAAGCCGTTGGCTTAAAGCCTGTGGTGTTTGCTTATATGCCAAAAATTAGGGCAGTTAAGGTGGCAAATGGGTCGCTTGCTGAAAAAAAAGACAGAGCTTGAAAAACGGAAAAAGAAAGATGACCGTTTAACCGATCATGTTGTTCAACAGGACGAATACCAAGCCAAGGCTCTTCAGGCTAAAGAAGAGAAGAAAAAACAGTATATTGAATCACAAAAGACAGGAACAACTATTAAATCTGAATCCATAGCTGAAAGAGAAGATACTTTTTTCGAAAAGACCTCAAAATTTTTTCAGGAAGTAAAAATCGAACTTGAAAAAGTTGTATGGCCTTCTCGAAAACAAACTATGCTCTCAACCGCAGTTGCTCTTGTTCTTGTTGTCATTATTTCTGTTTTTCTTGGGATTGCGGATAGTTTATTGGCTTGGATCATCAAGTTGGCATATTAGAGATTTGACCTCTAGGAGAAGCCAATATGGCTCTTAAGTGGTATGTAGTCCACGTATATTCTGGATTCGAGCATAAAGTCAAACGCTCCCTTGAGGAGAAAATAGCTTCCTATGTAGATCCTGAAAAGTTTGGTGATATTCTGGTGCCGACTGAAACAGTAGTTGAGCTGGTCAAGGGCGAAAAAAAGGAATCATCAAGAAAATTCTATCCCGGCTATATTCTTGTAAGGATGGAGCTTGATGACGCAACATGGCATCTTGTTACCAGCACTGCAAAAGTAACCGGTTTCCTTGGCGGCAGGGATAAACCAGCACCAATACCAGATTCGGAAGCCATGGAAATACTTGGCAGAATAGAAGCTGGAAAACTGAAGCCTCAACCAAAATTTCACTTTGAGGCCGGTGACGAGATTAGAGTAATTGACGGACCTTTTACTAATTTCAACGGAATAGTTGAAGAAGTTAATCCGGAAAAAGGTAAGATTAAGGTGCTTGTCAGTATTTTCGGACGTTCAACACCCGTTGAGCTAGATTTTGTACAGGTTACAAAGCTATAGTGGGAGTAATACAAAATGGCCAAGAAGGTTGTCGCACAAGTAAAATTACAGGTATCGGCTGGAAAAGCTAATCCTTCTCCGCCCATTGGACCCGCTCTGGGCCAGCATGGCGTCAATATCATGGAGTTCTGCAAGGCTTTCAACGCACGTACCCAGAATGAAGTTGGCATGATAATACCTGTTGTGATTACAATATATCAGGACAGGTCTTTTACTTTTATAACTAAAACACCTCCTGCTTCAATACTGATCAAAAAAGCAGCCAAGCTTGATAAGGGATCAAGCAATCCACTTAGAAACAAAGTGGGTAAGGTAACTGTTCAGCAGGTGGAAGAAATCGCAAAACTTAAACTTCCTGACCTGAATACTACTGATATGGATGCTGCCTTCCGGATCATTGCCGGTACTGCCCGTAGCATGGGTATAGAAGTGGTTTAATATAAGGAGTAGACAGACATGCCAAAGCACGGGAAAAGATACATCGAACTCAGAAAAAATATAGACAGCGAGAAAAGATATCTCCTGTCCGAAGCGATAGCAAAATCCCTTGAATGCAAATACGCCAAATTTGATGAAACTGTTGATGTGGCAGTACGTCTTGGTGTCGATCCGCGCCATGCTGATCAGATGGTTCGTGGAACCGTGGTTCTGCCAAATGGTCTCGGTAAAGATGTTCGCGTGCTTGTTTTTGCAAAGGGCGAAAAAGAAAAAGAAGCTCGTGATGCAGGCGCTGACTATGTTGGCGCAGAAGACTTGATGGAAAAGATTCAGGGCGGCTGGTTCGAATTTGATAAAGCTGTCGCGACACCTGATGTAATGGGTATTGTAGGTAAAATAGGCCGTGTCCTCGGACCTCGTGGGCTCATGCCAAATGCCAAGACAGGTACTGTTACGTTTGATGTTGATAAGGCTGTTAAAGAGCTAAAAGCAGGTAAAATTGATTTCAGGGTAGAGAAGGCCGGAATCGTTCATGTCCCAGTTGGCAAGGCTTCCTTTGGCCCGGAAAAACTTCAGGAAAATATTACTGCTTTTCTGGAAACTATTATTAAGCTCAAACCATCTACGAGCAAGGGAACATACGTAAAAACCGTAACAGTTTCCACAACAATGGGTCTTGGCATTAAAGTTGACACAAGTTTTGTAAAAGACCTGAAATAATAGGCATTTTAACTGTCAAAGACAGTAGGTGCACATAAAATGTGTATAATCGGCGCCGCCGGCCTACATAGACAGCTGTAATTATAAGCTATGTATGCTATGGCGCCTCCAGATACAAACTAGGAGGGAGGTGGACTGATTGGATCTTAACGAAAAGAAACAAATTGTCGAGGATCTTCATGAGCGACTTAAAAAAGCTGCGATTGTTATCCTAACTGACTACAAAGGGCTCAATGTTGAGTCTGTCACTAAGCTACGTGATCAGCTTAGAGCAGCAGGAGTTGAGTTTAAGGTTGTAAAAAATACCTTTCTCAGACGCGCTTCTGAAAACACTAGTGCAGCTGCTATTTCTGAGTACTATACCGGCCCGAGTGCTATAGCGTTCAGCTATAAGGACCCTGTTGCTCCGGCTAAAGTTCTTACAAAGTTTGCAGAGACTAACGATAAGCTTCAAATTCGCGTAGCAGCACTTGATGGCAGAGTTCTCAATTTTGAAGATATAAAAGCTCTCTCGCTGTTGCCTTCCCGCGAAGCACTGCTTTCTCAGGTTCTGTCTGCAATGCAGGCCGTACCAACATCGTTTGTCAATGTGCTCAGCGCTGTGCCGCGTAGTCTTGTTCAAGTCGTTCAGGCGATCAAGGACAAAAAAGAAGCTTCCGCTTAGTTTAGATAATTATATAGATCCGATTTTTTTGGAGGAATGTCATGTCAAACATTACTAAAGAAGATGTAGTTGAATTTATTGCTAATATGTCAGTTCTTGAGCTTTCTCAGCTTGTTAAAGAGCTTGAAGAAAAATTTGGCGTAACTGCAGCAGCCCCAATGGCTTTTGCAGCAGCTCCAGCAGCAGATGCAGGCGCAGGTTCAGCATCGGCTGAAGAAAAAACTGAATTCGACGTTGTTATTGTTAATGCAGGTGAGAAGAAAATTAACGTAATCAAAGAAGTTCGCGCTATTACAGGACTCGGTCTTAAAGAAGCAAAAGATCTTGTAGAAGCAGTTCCAAAGCCAGTTAAAGAAGGCATATCTAAAGAAGACGCCCAGAAATACAAAGAACAGCTCGAAGCAGCTGGTGCTCAAGTCGAACTGAAATAACTCCTCAAATACAAGCTAATTTTTTTTATTATAATCGCAATTACAAAAATGGCGTAAGCCATTTTTTGTAATTGCGTAAATTATTTTTTTGGAGACGACATGACCGCAAGCCCGTTGGCGAACCGCAGACTGAGAAAAAACTTCGGAAGCATGCATAAAATCGTTGATATACCAGATCTGATTGGTATGCAGCGAGAATCTTATGAACGTTTTCTCCAGATGAATGTTCAGCCTGATAATAGAACTGAAACAGGTCTTCAGGCAGTGTTTAAATCTGTATTTCCCATCAAGGATTTTACAGGTAGTGCTTCCCTTGAGTTTGTTTCCTATTCATTTGCTGAAACAAAGCACTCTGAAAAAGAATGCATACACAGAGGGATGACCTATGAAATTCCCATCAGAATTCGTGTTCGACTTGTTGTATTTGATGTAGACAAGGACCGCGGCATATCAAGCATTAGAGATATTAAAGAACAGGAAATTTATTTCGGCACTATTCCTCTTATGACAAGAAGAGGAACATTCATTATTAACGGTACTGAACGTGTTATTGTAAGTCAGCTCCACAGATCTTCAGGCGTTTTTTTCGATCGCGATAAAGCCAAAACCCATTCAAGCGGTAAAGTTGTGTATACCGCCAGGATAATTCCTGTCCGTGGTTCGTGGATCGACATGGAGATTGACCATAAAGATGTTGTATATATCAGGATAGACCGCCGAAGAAAGTTCCCGGTAACTACTCTATTCAAGGCTTTTGGCTATTCTGTTGAAGATATATTGAATTATTTCTATATAAAAGAGCGGATCGTTGTAAAAGAAGGCAGCTATTTCAAAACTTTTGACGAGACCAATCTTAAGGGCCAAAGATCAAGTTTTGATGTAAAAGATCCTGCCACTGGCGAAATAATAGTTAAGAAAGGCCGTGCATTTACCAAGCGTGCAATTCGTCAGCTTAAAGCTTCCGGGATGAAGCACGTTCCAATACATATTGATGACCTCCTGAGCAAATCATTCGCGGGAAAAGTTTTATTTCCTGAAACAGGAGAGGTCTTTGCCGAAGCCGGAGACGTAATCGATGAGAAAATAGTTGAGAATCTTGCTGAAGCAGGTATCAGCGAATTTGACATCATTTATGTTGACGCAGCTTTCAGTGCGGACTGTATAAGAAAGACCCTTGCTGCGGATAAGCTTCCAAGGCGCGAAGATGCGCTTGTTGACATATACAGAAGATTAAGACCGGGTAACCCTGCAACACCTGAAGTCGCCCAGAACTCATTGGACGATCATTTCTTTAAATCGTCCTATTATGACCTTTCAGGCGTTGGACGACTTAAAATGAATCATCGTCTCGGAATTGATACCAAGATTGATATTCATACGCTCAGAAAAGAGGATATCCTTCTCACTGCTAAAACCCTTATTGATCTCAGGGATACCCAGGGCGCTGTTGATGATATCGACCATTTAGGAAACAGGCGCGTCAGGGCTGTCGGCGAGCTTCTCGAGAACCAGTACAGAATCGGTCTCGTTAGAATGGAAAGAGCCATCAAGGAGCGTATGAGCATGCAGGAAGTCGATGCTCTCATGCCCCATGATCTTGTTAATCCTAAGCCTGTTTCAGCAGTGGTAAAAGAATTTTTCGGAACAAGTCAGCTCTCCCAGTTTATGGATCAGACCAATCCTCTTTCAGAGACAACTCATAAAAGAAGATTGAGTGCACTTGGACCGGGGGGTCTTACGCGAGAAAGAGCAGGCTTTGAAGTCCGTGACGTACATCCTTCGCATTACGGAAGAATCTGTCCGATTGAAACACCCGAAGGTCCAAACATCGGCCTTATTGTTTCTTTGTGTACCTATGCCAAGGTAAATGATTTCGGTTTTATCGAGACTCCATACAGAGTCGTCAAAGAAGGTCAGGTATCAAAAGAAGTCAGGATGCTCAGCGCTTTTGAGGAGAAGAAGTCTCCGATTGCCCAGGCGAACGTTCCAGTTGATGAAAATGGCAAATTTGCTGTCCCACTGATTACTGCCCGTGTAGAGGGTGAGTACCAGATGGTTTTGCAGGAAGATGTCGAGCTGATGGATATTTCACCAAATCAGCTGGTCAGCGTCTCTGCTTCCCTGATTCCGTTCCTTGAAAACGACGACGCCAACCGAGCTCTCATGGGTTCAAATATGCAACGTCAGGCTGTTCCTCTTATGCAGTGCGCGGCTCCGCTTGTGGGAACAGGTATTGAGCATGTAGTTGCCAAGGATTCGGGAGTAACAGTTGTTGCAGACAGAGATGCTGTGATTGCCGAGATCGATGCTTCGAGAATAGTGCTTCTCCATGAGTCTGAAGGTACTAACTCGGACAATGCCGTAACAATACACAATCTTAATAAATTCACCCGATCGAATCAGAACACCTGCTTCAACCACAGGCCGATTGTTAAAAAAGGCCAAAGGGTTTCAGCCGGTGAGATAATCGCTGACGGCCCATCCACTGACAAAGGCGAACTTGCCCTCGGGAAGAATGTCACAGTGGCTTTCATGCCATGGGGCGGCTATAACTTTGAAGATTCAATTCTTGTCAGTGAGAGACTCGTAAGAGACGGAGTTTTTACATCCGTCCATATAGAAGAATTTGAGACCGTAGCCAGAGATACGAAGCTCGGAAAGGAAGAGATCACAAGAGACATACCAAATGTTGGTGAAGAAGCTCTCAAAGATCTCGACGAAAGCGGAATAATACGCTTGGGAGCTGATGTGAAGCCTGGTGATATACTTGTTGGCAAGATTACTCCCAAGGGTGAAACCCAGCTGTCTCCAGAAGAGAAACTTCTTCGCGCTATCTTTGGTGAAAAAGCTGGTGATGTAAAAGACACTTCACTGAGAGTTCCACCTGGAATTGAAGGTGTTGTCATAGATGTTAAAGTCTTCTCCAGAAGAGGAGTCGACAAGGATGATCGCACCAGATACATTGAGGATTCTGAAATTGCCGCTCTTGAAAAGGACAGAGAGGATAAGATCCGTCTGATCGAGAATATGGCAAAGAAGCAGATTATAGACATGGCTTCGGGCAAGGTCTGTACAGCTCCGGTCAGAAGAGGCAAGAACGTAATTCTGAATTCCGGATCTGTTATTCAGCATGAAGATCTTGCCGATGCGTCAATCTCCGCACTTGAAAGCATAGTGCTTGAGGATTCGGAGCTTACCGAGAGAATACATTCAATTCTTGCAAGCTGCAGGAAACATACTGATAAATGCCGTCGAGAATTTGAGGAGCAGGTTAGCAGATACGAAAAAGGTGATGATCTTCCTCCTGGCGTTATCAAGATGATCAAGGTATACGTCGCCATGAAACGTGTACTTTCAGTCGGTGACAAGATGGCCGGACGCCACGGGAACAAGGGTGTTGTTTCTCGCATATTGCCAGTGGAAGATCTTCCATATTTTGAAGATGGAACCACGGTGGACATGGTTCTGAATCCGCTTGGCGTTCCTTCTCGTATGAACGTCGGCCAGATACTCGAAATTCACCTCGGTCGCGCCGCAAAATGTCTGGGTGACCAGATTAATGCCATGGTCGAGGAGAAGAAATATCAGGAGCTGAGGGAAAAATACAAGCGTATATTCCCTGAGCAGAATGTTGATGCTGAGATAGATGCCTTGACAGAAAGTGAGCTCGTTCAGTTTTCCAAGCTTTACA
Source organism: Desulforegula conservatrix Mb1Pa (assembly GCF_000426225.1). NCBI lineage: Bacteria > Pseudomonadati > Thermodesulfobacteriota > Desulfobacteria > Desulfobacterales > Desulforegulaceae > Desulforegula > Desulforegula conservatrix. Next base: position 117,948 of record NZ_AUEY01000001.1, on the reverse strand, counting down.
AAAACGGTGTGTGTACAGCCACTCCTGTATTTGACGGTGCAAGCGAGGAGAAGATCAAGGACCTCCTCACAGAGGCTGGTGTCAGTACAACCGGCCAGGCCGTGCTTTATGACGGAAGAACAGGTGATCGTTTTGACGGCCCAATCACAGTTGGTACCATGTATATTCTTAAGCTTCATCATCTTGTCGATGATAAACTCCATGCAAGATCAATTGGTCCATATTCGCTTGTTACACAACAGCCTCTTGGCGGTAAGGCCCAGTTCGGCGGTCAGAGACTCGGTGAAATGGAAGTCTGGGCCATGGAAGCATATGGCTCGGCTCATGCATTGCAGGAGTTCATCACTGTAAAATCGGATGATATGGCTGGTCGTACTCGTATGTATGAAAAAATAGTCAAGGGTCAGAACGTTCTGGAGCCAGGTCTCCCGGAATCATTCCGTGTTTTGATCAAGGAATTGCAGGCCCTTGGACTTGATATAAATTTGATTGAAGGCAAAGTATAAGGAGATTGTCTTGGATACTATTTATGACTTCTTCGCCAAGCCCGTTGACCCAAGAACCTATACTGGTGTCAAGTTATCTCTGGCTTCTCCTGAGAAGATAAGGGAATGGTCGTTCGGTGAGATAACAAAACCGGAAACCATTAATTATCGAACTTTCAAGCCGGAACGCGACGGTCTGTTCTGTGCCAAGATCTTTGGCCCGACCAAAGACTATGAATGTAATTGCGGTAAATATAAAAGAATGAAACACCGCGGTGTAGTATGTGAAAAATGCGGTGTCGAGGTTATTCAGTCCAAAGTCAGAAGGGATCGCATGGCTCATATTGAGCTGGCTACCCCTGTTGCTCATATATGGTTTTTGAAGAGTCTTCCGAGTAAAATTGGAAACCTGCTCGACCTAACATTGAAGAGCATGGAAAAGGTTCTTTATTTTGACTGTTATATAGTTCTTGACCCAAAGGAAACAGGGCTCACAAAATACCAGCTTCTTACAGAAGACAAGTATCGTGAAGCTCTTGACCTTTATGGTACAAAATTTGATGCAGGAATTGGTGCCGAAGCTGTAAAAAAACTTCTTGAAGAGCTTGATCTCGAGACTCTTTATATAGAGCTTAGAGAAGAACTTCATAATACAACTTCTGTGGCTAAAAAACAGAAACTGGCTAAGCGTCTCAGAATATTGGATGCGTTCCGTACTTCAGGAATCAGTCCTGCCTGGATGATAATGGAATGTATCCCTGTACTTCCTCCGGATCTAAGACCTCTTGTACCGCTTGAAGGCGGTCGCTTTGCAACATCGGATCTTAATGATCTTTACCGCAGGGTTATAAACAGAAATAACCGTCTGAAAAGACTTATGGAACTGCGTGCACCGGATATCATCGTCAGAAATGAAAAAAGAATGCTTCAGGAAGCTGTCGACGTTCTTTTCGATAATGGTCGACATGGCAGGGTTGTAACCGGAACCAATAAACGTCCGCTCAAATCATTGAGTGATACTCTTAAAGGCAAGCAGGGTCGTTTCCGTCAGAACCTTCTTGGAAAGCGCGTCGACTATTCAGGTCGTACCGTTATTGTTGTTGGTCCTAAACTGAGACTTCATCAGTGTGGCTTGCCCAAGAAAATGGCTTTGGAGCTATTCAAACCATTTGTCTATCATCATCTTGAGCAGAAAGGTCTGGTTTCAACTGTCAAGAGCGCAAAAAAGATGGTTGAGAAGGAGACTCCGGAAGTTTGGGATACCCTTGATGAAGTTGTACGTGAATATCCCGTGCTTCTGAATCGAGCACCAACTCTTCACAGACTTGGTATACAGTCTTTTGAGCCAGTTCTTATAGAAGGAAAGGCTATTCAGCTTCACCCTCTGGTCTGTACGGCTTTTAACGCCGACTTTGACGGTGACCAGATGGCAGTTCACCTTCCGCTTTCAGTTGAGGCGCAGATAGAAGCAAGGGTTTTGATGCTTGCAAGTAACAATACTCTGTCTCCTGCGAACGGCAGCCCAGTTATCGTGCCAACCCAGGATATAGTACTTGGATTGTACTATCTGACCCAGAGTATTAAAGGCGCACAAGGCGAAGGAAAGGTATTTTCAAGTACTGACGAGGTCCGCTCGGCTTTTGACGCAGGCGCTGTTAGCAGACATGCAAAAATTACAGTTCGCATGGCAGGCAAACGAGTCGAGACAACAGTTGGAAGAATTCTCTTCTGGGAAGTAATGCCAATTGAAGAAATATATTCAATCGGACATATCATATCAGGAAACAGAGAAGAAATGGCCGCTGCTTATGAGGAACTGCAAGCAGGCGCCGCCATCCAGGATATTGCATCTAAATATGCAGGATCAGGAAGAGGACTCACCAGTGATAGAAATGGATCTCTCTGTATAGATGAGCTTGAAAGCTTTTTCAATCTTACCCAGGACGCATTAAGGAAGATACCATCAGTTCAAAATGGACATTATTCCCCTGTGGTAAATGGCCGTGATTTTGCCTATATTTTTGAAATAACAGGGCGCGAAAGCAATATCCCTTTCAAGATGATCAATAAGGTCATGGACAAAGGCGCGCTCAGAGATCTTGTCGACTATGCCTACAGAAACATAGGCGCAAAAAATACTGTTATACTTGCAGACAGGCTTAAAGACCTCGGGTATACAGAATCAACCCTTGGTGGCCTTTCAATTGCCATCAAGGACATGATCATCCCTGCAAATAAATGGGAAATAATCCGTCAGTCAGAAGGCAAAGTAGCTGAAATAAGCAGACAGTACACAGAAGGTTTGATTACCCAAGGTGAAAAATACAATAAGGTTGTGGATATTTGGGCAAAATCGACAGATGATATTGCCAACGCCATGATGGAGTCGATGAAAAAGCCTCCTGTCATTTCAGGGGAGGTTACTGATCCTGCCAATGCAAGGCTCAACGCCATATTCATGATGGCTGACTCAGGCGCGAGAGGTAGTAAGGACCAGATGCGCCAGCTAGCTGGTATGCGCGGACTTATGGCCAAGCCTTCGGGCGAGATCATCGAGACTCCGATCACCGCAAATTTCCGTGAAGGCTTAACGGTTTTACAGTATTTCGTATCTACTCATGGTGCCCGAAAAGGTCTTGCGGATACCGCTCTTAAAACAGCAAACTCCGGTTATCTTACTCGTAGACTTGCTGACGTTGCCCAGGATTGTACTGTCATGGAAATTGACTGTGGAACAACCATGGGCATCGAAGTTGAAGCACTGACCGAAGGCGGTGAAATTATTCAGCGTCTCGGTGAAAGAATTTTAGGACGCTTCCCGCTTGAAGACATTCTGGATCCATTCACTGACGAGGTTATTGTCGCGGCCGGAACACAGATTGATGAAAAAAATTACAAGTCAATTGAAGATGCCGGAATAACAACTGTAAAAATCAGATCAGTACTGACATGTAATGCCAAAAACGGTGTCTGTGCAAAGTGCTATGGACGAGATCTCGCGCATGGAAAGATTGTCGAGATTGGTCAGGCAGTTGGTATACTTGCTGCTCAATCCATCGGCGAACCTGGTACCCAGCTTACGATGCGTACTTTCCATATAGGTGGTACTGCCAGCGGTAAGGTCGAGCAGGCCGATGTAAAGTCCCGTGTTGATGGAACTGTCAAGTTTCTCGACGCAAAGATTATCGAAAATGCTCATAAAGAACAGATCGTTATGAACAGGCGCGGTGGTGAGCTCACAATAGTGAGTGAAACCGGCCGTGAGCTCGAACGCTTTACTGTTATTTACGGAGCTCAGTTAAAGGTCGCGGATGGCCAGAGGGTAAAAGCAGGAGATTTTATTGCGAGCTGGGACCCTTTCACCACACCGATCATAGCCGAAGTATCAGGTTCTGCAAAATACGGAGACATTGTTGCAGGTAAGACAATGATGGAAAAACTCGACTCTGTAACCGGAAAGTCAAGTAGAACCATTGTTGAATCGAAACTTACAGCTGATGTTCGCCCACGAATTTCAATTAAGGACGAGACTGACGGAACAACCATTGGTCGGTATACACTTCCGGTCGGAGCAATTCTTCTTGTTGATGAACATGACACTGTAAAAGCCGGTGACGTTATTGCAAAGCTTCCAAGGGCGACAATGAAGACCAAGGATATTACCGGCGGTCTTCCTCGAGTTGCTGAACTTTTTGAAGTAAGAAAGCCTAAGGAAACTGCTATCCTTTCAGAAATCGACGGATATATTTCAATATCCAAGGGTACTAAAGGAAAGCAGAGAGTGGTTGTTAGTCCTGTTGATGTCGGTGAGAAAAAGGAATACCAGATTCCCCGTGGTAAACATATTAATGTTTATGATGGTGATTACGTCCGTGCAGGTGAGCAGATCATCGGCGGATCTGTAAACCCTCAGGATCTTCTTAATATCAAGGGTGAGGTTGCCTTGGCCACTTACCTTGTTAATGAAGTTCAGGAAGTTTACCGACTTCAGGGAGTTAAGATTAACGACAAGCATATTGAAGTAATTGTCCGTCAGATGATGAGACGCGTAAAAATCCATGATCCTGGTGATACTGATTTCATTACTGATGAACAAATTGACCGTGCAAGATTTGCAGAGATAAATCAGGAGATAATAAACAAGGGCGGAACTCCTGCCTACGGCGAGCCTCTGATCCTGGGTATTACCAAGGCTTCGCTTTCTACTGACAGCTTTATTTCTGCTGCTTCTTTCCAGGAAACAACAAAGGTTTTGACAGAATCGTCGATTAAGGGTAAGACCGACTACCTTAAAGGGCTTAAGGAAAATGTTATCATGGGTCGTCTTATTCCTGCAGGCACTGGCTTTCCTGGTTATTACGGTACAGAGGTTGAAGTTGTTGATGAGGCTAATGATTATTAGGCTTTAATAACTTTATTGACAACATCACTAAATATATATATGGTCAAACATTTGCCGAATTGTGGTATCGCAAAGGTGTTACTAGAAGGAGCTTAAGATGCCTACCATTAACCAGTTGGTTCGCAAGGGTAGAAAGAGAGCCGAGACTAAGATTAATACTCCGGCTCTCAAAGGCGGCCCTCAAAAACGTGGAGTATGTACTCGCGTTTATACTACGACGCCTAAAAAACCAAACTCAGCGTTACGTAAAGTAGCGAGAGTCAGATTGACCACAGGAATGGAAGTGACTGCATATATTCCTGGTATTGGTCACAATCTTCAGGAACACTCAGTTGTGCTCGTGCGCGGTGGTCGTGTAAAGGACTTACCAGGTGTTCGTTATACAATTGTACGTGGTGCTTTGGATACTTTGGGTGTTGCAGATCGCAGGAAAAGCAGGTCTAAATACGGCGCGAAAAAACCCAAGTAATACTGCTTATGCTTAGAGATGGTGTGAATTATGCCAAGACGTAGAGAAGTTCCAAAAAGAGAAGTTGTTCCTGATTCAAGATACAACAGCAGGCTTGTTTCAAAGTTTGTCAGCTGTATAATGAATGACGGGAAAAAAAGTGTCGCAGAGTCGATTGTGTACGGCGCATTGGAAATACTTAACCAGAAAACCGGTGAGTCTCCGCTTCAGGTCTTTGAAAAGGCTATGGAAAACGTTCGCCCACATGTTGAAGTTAAATCGCGCAGAGTCGGTGGTTCAACATATCAGGTGCCAACTGAAGTTCGTCCGAACAGAAGAACAGCGCTTGCTATTCGTTGGATTATCACGTATTCACAAAAGCGTGGTGAGAAGAGTATGGCTAACAAGCTGGCGGGAGAATTCCTTGATGCGTATAATAACCGTGGATCAGCGGTTAAAAAGCGTGAGGACACCCATAAGATGGCCGAAGCTAACAAGGCATTCGCTCATTACCGCTGGTAGTTAATTTATCCGGCAGTCTTTTAACGCATGTCGGAATTGAATAGCCGTGAAGGGCATTGGCGGTTGGTGATCCATCCGTCAGGGCCCTCTTGTGCTGAAAAGTATTGAGGTTCTGCAGGTATGAGCGGACCGGATTGTACGGCTTTCATCAATCCGCAGCTCTATAAGGCTGCCTGACGGATGTGGTTTTAATCATAATAACGTTAGCAATTTGGGTTTTAGGCTATGATGAACACCAAAATTAGAATAAGACTCCGGGCTTATGACCACAAGCTCCTGGACCAGGCTGCTCTGGATATTGTGGATACGGCAAAAAAGGCGGGGGCTAAAATAGTTGGTCCAATACCCTTGCCAACTAGAATTAATAAGTTTTGTGTACTGCGCTCGCCGCATATAGACAAAAAGTCAAGGGAGCAGTTTGAAATCAGAACGCATAAGCGACTGATTGATATAATTGAGCCAAATCAGCAGACAGTAGATGCTCTGATGAAGCTAGACCTGTCTCCCGGTGTTGATGTTGAGATCAAACTGTAGGTGAGGATTTAGGCGCCATGAGTAAAGGTATGATTGGCAAAAAACTGGGTATGACCAGTCTGTTTACCTCAGATGGAAGGTTGGTTCCTGTAACCGTCCTTGAGGTAGGCCCCTGCGTAGTAACCCAGATAAAGACAAATGAAAAAGATGGTTATGAAGCTATTCAGATAGGTTTTGGTGAAAAGAAAGCAAAAAAAACAACCAAACCTCTTCAGGGCCATTTTGAGAAAAGCGGTGGAACTTTTTATTCAGCTCTCAAGGAATTCCGTATCGATAATCCTGCGGATTACAAACTTGGGCAGGCTCTGACAGCCGATATTTTTGCCGTTGGTGAAAAATTGGTTGTTAGTGGCTTGAGCAAGGGCAGGGGCTTTTCAGGTACAATCAAAAGGCATGGATTCACAAGAGGTCCAGAAACCCACGGTTGCCGTAATGTTAGAGAACCAGGTTCAATTGGTTGTGCAACCTGGCCTGGTAAGGTAATCAAGGGCAAGAAAATGCCTGGTCGTTTTGGAGTTGACCGTACTACTGTTAAAAATCTTGTAGTTATGGATATCCGTCCTGAATACAACGTTATCCTGGTTAAGGGAGCAGTTCCTGGCCATAATATGGGTATAGTTGAAATAAAAAAGGTTAACTAATATTTTCGGGTTTTTGGCCCGTTAATTATTTTTACGAGGGTTAGTATGGCTGTCGTTGATGTTCAGAATATGGCTGGGGATAAGGTCTCTCAGATTGATCTTTCGGACAGCATTTTCAACATTGAAGTCAAGTCCGAGGTTCTTCACGAAGTGGTTAAGATGCAGCTTGCATGCAGACGTGCAGGTACGGCCTCAGTAAAAAGGCGTTCGGATGTTAAAGGCAGCACCCGCAAGCTTTACCGCCAGAAGGGAACTGGCAGGGCAAGACGTGGCGATATAAAGTCGCCGGTTATGCGTGGCGGTGGTGTTGTTTTTGGTCCTAAACCAAAGTCTTATGCTTACAGTGTTCCAAAGAAGGTTCGCCGTCTTGCACTGAAAATGGCTCTAAGCAGCAAATTTCAGGACAAGGAACTTATTGTTCTGAACAGCATGGATTTTGATACTCCCAAGACCAAGAAGTTTCTGGATGTAATGAATGCACTGAAGCTTGAAAATGTGCTTATAGTAACTTCAGGTGAAAATGAGAATCTCGAGCTTTCATCACGCAATGTTGCCAGCGTCAAGGTTATGAGGACTGAAGGCCTTAACGTTTATGATGTTCTTAAATACCAGAGCCTATTGCTTCTTGAGCCTTCGGTTTCAGGTATAGAAGGGAGGCTTTCCGAATGAATGCTTATGACATTATAAAGAGACCACTCAACACTGAAAAAACAAATATCCTGAAGGAAGATTTTAATCAGGTAAGTTTTGAAGTTGATTGTGGAGCCAACCGGATTGTGATCAAAAAGAGCGTTGAGCAGATTTTCAAGGTAAAGGTCAAGGATGTACGCACTATCCAGGTAAAGGGTAAGCGCAAACAGAGAGGCCGAATACTTGGTAAGCGAAGAGACTGGAAAAAAGCTGTCGTGACGCTCATGCCGGGTGAGCGAATAGATATTTTTGAGGGTGTTTAAACTGGGAGTAAACTATGGCTATTAAGAGAGTAAAGGCGACATCGCCAGGCCGGCGTTTTCAGGAATATTCGGCTTTTGATGATATTACGACTGATCAGCCGGAAAAAAGTCTCCTCAGCACATTGAAGAAAACCGGCGGAAGAAATGTAAATGGTAGAATTACCTGCCGTCACAAGGGAGGCGGAAACCGTCGTCACTATAGAATCATCGATTTTAAACGTGATAAAGACGGAGTTCCAGCAAAAGTTGCCACAATAGAGTATGATCCAAATCGTTCAGCGCGTATTGCCCTTCTGAATTATGCAGATGGTGAAAAGCGTTATATACTTGCTCCATTTGCCTTGAAGGTTGGTGATGTTGTTGAATCAGGTCCTTCAGTAGATATTAAACTTGGTAATACGCTGCCTCTTGAAAAGATACCTTTAGGTACTTTGATACATAATATTGAACTTAAGAGCGGTAAGGGCGGTCAGATTGTTCGTAGTGCTGGAGCTTATGCCCAGCTTATGGCAAAAGAAACTGAATATGCTCTTGTAAAGTTGCCATCAAGTGAAGTAAGAATGGTCAATCTTAAATGCCGTGCAACCATTGGTCAGCTTGGCAATAAAGACCATGAAAATATTAGTATAGGTAAAGCAGGTAGAACTCGTTGGCTTGGGGTACGTCCGAGCGTACGCGGTGTTGCTATGAACCCGGTTGACCATCCTATGGGTGGTGGTGAAGGTAGATCTTCCGGTGGCCGTCATCCTTGTTCTCCTTGGGGTAAACCTACCAAGGGCAGTAAGACCAGAAATAACAAGGCTACTGATCGTTTTATAGTAAAGCGTCGGACTAAATAACAACTAACAAGAGAGCCGCTTGCGGCGAAGTCACAAGCAGGAGTAGACATGCCTCGGTCGTTAAAGAAAGGTCCTTTTGTTGACCAAAAGCTGATGCAAAAGGTTCTAGCGGCAAATGACAATAGAAGCAATAAAGTAATAAAGACTTGGTCGAGACGTTCGACCATACTGCCTGAAATGGTTGGTGCCACAATGGCAGTGCATAACGGAAAGAAATTCATCCCTGTCTTTGTGACAGAAAATATGGTGGGTCATAAGCTCGGTGAGTTTGCTCCGACGCGCACCTACTACGGCCATGCAGCCGATAAGAAATCGAAACTGAAGAAATAAAGGTGTGGATATGGAGGTTAAAGCTGTAGCTCGATATGTGCGCATTTCTCCTCAGAAAGTCCGCAAAGTTCTTGGAACAGTTAAGGGTAAGCCAGTTGGTGCCGGACTTGATACATTGAAGTTCATGCCCCAGAAGGCTGCAACTCTACTTGAGAAGATTTTGCGTTCTGCCATCGCCAATGCGGAGAATAATAACAATCTCGATATTGATTCGCTGATTGTTAAGAATATCGTGGTAGATCAGGGGCCAATGCTGAAAAGATTCCGGGCCAGAGCTCGCGGCAGAGGCGCAAGGATACTTAAACGCACAAGTCACATTACCATCACTGTTGCTGATGATATGGCTTAAAGGAGGACCGAAGCTTGGGCCAGAAGGTAAATCCTGTTGGATTGAGAATAGGGGTAATCAGAACGTGGGATTCCCGCTGGTACGCCGATAAGAAGAATTATTCGAATTATATCCTTGAGGATATTCGGATAAGGAAATTTGTTAAAGAGCGTCTATCCCATGCGGGCGTTTCAAAAGTAGAAATTGAACGCTCTTCAAAGCGCATCAAGCTGCGTATCTTTACAGCCAGGCCAGGTATAGTCATTGGTAAAAAGGGAACTGAAATTGCCCAGCTTAAAGATGAAATAAGCAAGCTAACTACTCAGGACGTTCTGATTGATATTCAGGAAATCAGAAAGCCAGAAGCTGATGCACAGCTAATTGCAGAAAACGTAGCATTGCAGCTTATGAAAAGAACAGCTTTCAGGCGTGCAATGAAGAGAGGCGTTTCGTCTGCAATGCGTTTCGGTGCACAGGGCGTTAAGATAATATGCTCAGGACGACTTGCCGGTGCTGAAATGGCGCGTACCGAATGGTACAGAGAAGGAAGAGTACCTCTGCATACACTAAGAGCGGATATAGACTACGGATTCGCTGAGGCAAAAACCACATACGGTCTTATTGGTATTAAGGTTTTTGTTTTCAATGGTGAAGTTCTCAAGAAAGATTCTCCAGCTCTTGCAGCCGCCGGTAATTAGGATTAAGGAGAAGAAGTAATGCTGAGTCCTAAAAAGGTAAAATTCCGCAAGCAGATGCGTGGTCGTATGACTGGGCAGGCTACCAGAGGTGCAACAGTCGCTTTTGGCGAGTTCGCTCTGCAGGCGGTTGAATGCGGATATATAAATTCACGCCAGATTGAAGCTGCTCGTATTGCAATGACAAGATTTGCTAAACGTGGCGGTAAAATGTGGATCAGAATTTTCCCTGACAAGCCCATAACAAAAAAACCAGCTGAAGTTCGTATGGGTAAAGGTAAAGGGCCTCATGATTCATGGGTTGCAGTAATAAAACCCGGCAGAATCCTTTACGAGATGGAAGGGGTTTCAAAAGAAGTGGCCATGGAAGCTTTTAGATTGGCGTCGCATAAACTCCCTCTCAAAACGAGATTTGTCGAAAGGGGAGAAATATAATGAAATCTAAAGAGATAAGAGAGCTTACTTTAGAGGAAATGGCTGCCAAGGTTAACGAGCTGAAAGAGAAACACTTCACACTGAGATTTCAGAAAAGTATCGGACAGCTTGAGAATGACAGATTGCTTGGAGCTGCTAAGCGCGATATAGCCCGCATAAATACAATTATGCGTGAAGTCGAACTCAAAAATTAAAGATTATGGTGGCAATATGAAAGAAAGAGGGATGAAAAGGCAGTTGCTCGGTACTGTCGTGAGCGACAAGATGGAAAAATCTGTCGTCGTCCTTGTGGAAAGAACGGTAAAGCATCCTCTCTACAAGAAGTTTGTCAAGCGCTATAAAAGATTCGCAGCGCATGACGAGCAGAATTCTTGCCAGGTAGGCGACAAGGTAGTAATCATAGAGTCCAGACCTTTAAGCAAAACTAAAAGATGGCGGGTAAGTCAGATCGTTGAGAAGGCTGCTTGATTTTTAGATAAGGAATACGGAAATGATACAGACAGAAACCCGACTGACGGTGGCAGATAATTCAGGTGCCAAGGAAGTGTATTGCATTAAGGTTCTCGGTGGAACCAAGAGACGATACGCAACTGTTGGCGACATAATTGTAGTTTCCGTGAAAGAAGCTTTGCCGAATTCAAAAGTAAAGAAAGGCGATGTGGCAAAAGCTGTCGTTGTGCGTACAAAGCATTCTGTGTCGAGACCTGATGGTTCTGTGATACGCTTTGATGACAACTCGGCGGTTCTTATAAACGCAAACCGTGAGCCCATCGGCACGCGTATCTTCGGGCCTGTGGCAAGGGAACTCCGCGCAAAGCGTTTTACAAAAATTGTGTCTCTGGCGCCCGAAGTGCTGTAGATTTCATTCGGCGGAGAAATGAACAATGGAAGCTTATAAAACTTGCATCAAAAAAGACGATAAAGTCAAGATAATTGCCGGTAAAGACAATGGTAAAATCGGCAAGGTTCTCAGTGTTATCCGCAAGGACAACCGGGTTATTGTCGAGAATGTAAACATAGTAAAAAGACACGTTAAGCCAAACGCTCAGAACAGACAAGGCGGAATAATTGATAAAGAGGCACCGATTCATCTTTCCAATGTGATGCTCATGTGCAATCATTGCATGTCTGCCATGAAAGCTAAAATGCGCATACTCGATGACGGTAAGAAAGTTCGGATGTGCGGTAAATGCAATGAACTTATCGACGGATAGAATGACCGCTTTCGAGCGTTTGCCGGAGGATGATCATGTCAGAACTAAAAAAAGTATATGATGAAGAAATAATTCCAAAACTTGTTGATACTTATAAATATAAGAATATCAACGAAGTGCCCAAGATCACTAAAGTTGTTCTGAATATGGGCCTTGGAGAAGCGGTAAACAATAACAAAATAATTGATGCAGCAGCTGATGAGCTCATGCTGATAGCTGGCCAGAAACCAGTTGTTACGAGAGCCAAAAAGTCAATTGCGGCGTTCAAGCTTCGTGAAGGAATGCCTATCGGGTGCTCTGTCACGCTCCGCAGAGATAGGATGTATAATTTTCTATACAGACTTATTAATATATCTCTGCCCCGTGTACGTGATTTTAAGGGCGTATCAGGTAAGGGATTCGACGGTAGAGGCAACTATACATTAGGTATAAGGGAACATATAATTTTCCCTGAAATTGATTACGATAAGATAGAAAAAATCAAAGGCTTCAATATTACCGTTGTGACGACTGCAAAGACGGACGCAGAGGCAAAAGAGCTTTTGAAACTTCTTGGAATGCCGTTCCGAAATTAATGAGCGGTGCTGGCGCAACATTGCCGGCTTGAATCATAAAGGAGGATGTTTTGGCTAAAACAGCAATGATCGAAAAGGCAAAAAGAAAGCCTAAGTTCTCGGTTCGGGGATATAGCAGGTGCCAGATTTGTGGTCGGCCCAGGGCTTATATGCGCAGATTCGGAACTTGCCGTATCTGTTTTAGAAATCTCGCATCGCTGGGCCAGCTGCCAGGCGTTACTAAATCAAGCTGGTAAATCCAGTATAATGGCTATAATTTTATGTCTGAAATAAATTGCAGTTTCAAATACGGAGAAGACTATGGCGATGACTGATCCAATTGCGGACATGCTGACCCGCATCCGTAACGCCGGGAAAGCCAAATTGAAAAGCGTTGATGTTCCGGGCTCCAAGCTGAAGATAGAAATTGCCAAGGTCATGCAGGAGCAGGGTTATATAAAGAATTACAAAATTATTGAGGATGACAAGCAGGGAATTCTCCGGTTATATCTCAAATATGATGAAAAACAAACCCATGCCGTATATGGTCTTGAGCGAGTTAGCAAGCCTAGCCGTAGAATGTATTCTAAGAGTCAGGATATAAAACCTGTTCTGAATGGGCTTGGTATTGCGATTCTTTCCACTTCAAAAGGCATCATGACCGACAAGCAGGCAAGAACGCAGAATGTCGGTGGTGAAGTCCTTTGCAAAATCTGGTAAGAGGGGTGTGACCATGTCTCGTATCGGTAAAAAACCGGTTATAGTACCTGATAAAGCGAAGATTACCTTTGATGGCAGCGTGTTCAAAGTACAAGGTCCTAAAGGTACGCTTGAGAGGACAGTTCACTCATCAGTTGAACTGAAAATTGAAGATAATATCATTAATGTTATTCCTGCTGATGCCAGCAGGCAGACTCGTGCTCTTCAAGGCATGACACGAGCTCTTATAGCAAATATGGTAACAGGCGTGACAACCGGATTTGAGAGAATTCTTGAAGTAAATGGAATCGGCTACAAGGCTGAAGTTAAGGATGATGTCATATCCTTCAGTCTTGGGTATTCGCATCCTGTGGACTTCAAGTTGCCTCCAGATATAACCGCCAGTGTTGATAAGAATCAGATCAAACTGTCCGGTTATGACAAGGAAACTTTGGGTCAGATAGCAGCAAATATCAGAAAACTGCGTCCACCAGAGCCCTATAAAGGTAAAGGCGTTAAATTTCTGGAAGAAACAATTCAGCGTAAGGCTGGTAAAACCGGCAAGAAATAATCTTTAGGACTTGTTCTTGGGATTAGCGCTGATTTTCTAAATTAGCTATGAGGTTGGCGAAATGGCTTCAAATATTTCAAAAAATGATGCACGCCTTAAAAGAAAGATAAGGATCCGGAAAAAGATAAAAGGTTCTTCGGATAAACCTCGTCTGTGCGTGTATAGAAGTCTTAGTAATATCTACGTGCAGATAATAGATGATACAACTGGAACAACTCTGGTTTCCGCTTCTACAATTGATAAGGAAATCAAGGCACTTCCTGATTCTGGTAATAAAAAGGCAGAGGCTCAACTCGTTGGCAAAATCGTTGGCCAGAGAGCTCTGGCCAAGGGGATCAACAAGGTTGTTTTTGATCGAAACGGATATATCTATCATGGACGTATCAAGGCAGTTTCCGATGGCGCCCGTGAAGCCGGTTTGGATTTCTAGTCAGATTAGGAGGCTCCCTTGTTTAAGGAAGAAAAGCAGTTAATCGATAAAGTTGTACACATTAACCGCGTTGCCAAAGTTGTTAAAGGCGGTCGTAGATTCAGCTTTAGTGCAATTGTAGTTGTAGGCGACGGCGAAGGCAGTGTCGGTTACGGCCTTGGTAAAGCCACAGAAGTTCCTGAGGCAATACGTAAAGGTGTTGAACAGGCCAAGAAAAATATGTCTAAGGTGGGCATCATTAATGGTACCATACCTTACGAGATAACAGGTCGTTTTGGCGCCGGAAAAGTTTTTCTCAAACCTGCTTCTGAAGGTACGGGACTTATTGCTGGTGGAGCTGCACGTGCAGTTCTTGAGGCTGTCGGAGTCAGAAATATTCTGACAAAGTGCATTGGCAGCAACAACCCGCATAACGTTATCAAAGCCACAATAAATGGCCTTCGTATGCTTCAGACACGGGATCAGGTGGCAAGAAGACGCGGCCTGAGTCCTGAAGAGCTTTAATGGAGAGTGAAAAAATGGCTGAGAAGCTAGAAATAACTTTAGTTAAGAGCATGATAGGACGGCCTGAGAAGCATAGAAAAATACTTGAAGGCCTTGGGCTGACCAAGGTCAACAGGACTGTAACCATATCTGATACACCTGCAAACAGGGGTATGGCAGACAAAGTCTGCCACCTTGTAAAAGTAGTGGAGAAATAATATGAGACTGCATGATCTTACTCCAGCTAAAGGTTCAAATACGCCACGCAAGCGCGTAGGTCGTGGCATAGGATCCGGCCTAGGTAAAACAGCTGGTCGTGGTTACAAAGGTCAGAAAGCCAGATCCGGTGGTGGAACTAGGCCTGGGTTTGAAGGCGGTCAGATGCCTATTCACAGACGTCTTCCTAAGAGAGGTTTCAATAACCTTTTTAAGAAAGTCTATGCACTTGTGAATTTAAGGGATCTTTCTATTTTTGAACCAGGCTCGGTAGTTGATGCCATGTCACTGTGTGCGGCCGGAATTGTAAAAGGCCCTCGCGATGGTATTAAACTTCTTGCAATTGGAGAAATAACAGTTCCATTGACTGTCAAAGTCGATAAAGCCAGTAAGGCGGCTGTGGATAAGATCCAGGCGGCTGGCGGAAGCGTAGAGGTTTAATCCATATGGCAAGCCATATAATGGAGAATATTTCGAAGCTGCCAGAATTAAGACGTAAGATTATTACAACATTCGTTCTTATATTCGTATATAGAATTGGTGTTCATATTCCTACACCTGGAATTGATACTGCCGCTCTTGCATCGTTTTTCAAATCTCAGTCCGGGACATTGTTTGCAATGTTCGATATGTTCTCTGGCGGAGCCTTTGAAAGACTTTCTGTTTTTGCGCTTGGAATTATGCCATATATTACGGCTTCTATTATCTTTCAGCTATTGACTGTTGCCATACCCCATCTTGAGCAGCTTTCCAAGGAAGGTGAAAGAGGTCGTAAGAAAATTACCCAGTATACTCGCTATGCTACAGTTATTCTGAGTCTTTTCCAGGGATTTGGGATAGCTGTGGGGCTTGAAAGTATGGTTGCCCCAGGTGGTGCTCCCATTGTTGTAGCTCCAGGTCTTGGGTTTAAGATTCTTGCAGCTCTCACTCTTGCCTCAGGAACCGCATTTATAATGTGGCTCGGTGAGCAGATTACTGAGCGCGGTATTGGTAATGGTATTTCATTGATTATATTCGCGGGTATTGTTGCCAGAATGCCCGCTGCTGTAAGTAATACATTTAAGATGGTTTCTGCCGGTGAAATCGGTGTTTTTTCTCTTATTCTTATTGCTGTAATCATTGTCGGCGTTATAGCTGCCATTGTTTTTATGGAACAGGCGCAAAGAAGAATACCGGTTCAGTATGCAAAGAGGGTTGTTGGTAGGAAAGTCTACGGTGGCATAAATACTCATCTACCATTGAAAATAAATACATCGGGTGTAATTCCTGCCATATTTGCTTCGTCACTCCTTATGTTTCCAGCAACTCTGGCCAATTTTGCACCTGGTCTAAAAGATTATCTAAGCTTCTTACATCCAGGTTCTTTATTTTATAATGTATTTTATGTTGCTTTTATCTGCTTTTTCTGCTTTTTCTATACGGCTGTCATATTCAAGCCTAACGAGATTGCTGAAAATATGAAAAGAAATGGCGGGTTCATTCCTGGGATACGACCAGGTGTTAAAACAGCTGAATACATAGATAAGGTATTGACCCGAATTACTGTTGGCGGTGCTTTATATATATCAGCCGTCTGTGTGTTGCCGACTATTTTGGCTACCCAGTTGCACGCGCCTTTTTACTTTGGGGGGACAGCTCTCCTGATTGTAGTTGGTGTATCTATTGACACTATGGCGCAGCTTGAGTCTCACATGATTTCAAGAAATTATGAGGGATTCCTGAAAAAAGGCAGCACAAGGGTAAAAGGAAGATATTAATTCTGTCCGAAGCTGATGGCTTAATCAAATCAGTAAGGATTAGAAACGGAGTGGATTATGGCAAAAGAAGAACCTATAAAGGTTCAGGGCACAGTAGTTGAGACATTGCCGAACGCAATGTTTCGAGTTCAGCTCCAGAATAAGCATGAAATACTTGCCCATATATCTGGAAAGATGCGAATGCATTTCATAAAAATTCTACCCGGTGATACAGTTACAGTTGAACTTTCACCTTATGATCTGACTCGCGGAAGAATTACATATCGATCCAAATAGCCGATGATTATCTATAGTGAATAGCTAAGGAGTTTATAATGAAGGTTAGGACGTCGGTTAAGAAAATTTGCAGCAAGTGTAAGGTTGTTCGCCGTAAGGGCGTTGTTAGAATTATCTGTGTAGACAAAAGACACAAACAGAAGCAAGGATAAAGGGGGGCTTAGGTTTGGCACGTATTGCGGGTGTTGATTTACCTAGACGTAAGCGCATGGATATTGCTTTAACCTATATCTATGGGATCGGCCGGAGCACTGCCAAGGATATTCTTGCCAGGCTTGATATTGATCCGTCCAGAAATTCTGATGAGTTGACTGAAGCTGAAATCGGTCTGATTCGTAAAGCGATAGATACCGAATATACGGTCGAAGGAGAGTTGCGAGCCCAGGTCTCCATGGGAATAAAAAGACTCATGGATCTTGGTTGCTACAGAGGACTTCGTCATCGTAAGGCACTTCCTGTTCGTGGTCAGAGAACCAAGACGAACGCCAGGACAAGAAAAGGGCCTAGAAAAGCTTCCGTCAAAAAGAAAAAATAGCTGAATAGGAGCAGAATAACTCATGGCGAAAGTCCGGACCACAAAGAAGAAGGTCAAAAAAAATATTTATAGTGGCGTTGTCCATATTCAGTCTACTTTTAATAATACCATTATTACAGTGACTGATACTGCCGGGAATGCAATCTCCTGGTCAAGTTCGGGTGCACATGGCTTCAAGGGATCACGTAAGAGTACTCCTTTTGCTGCACAGGTTGCTGCAGAGGACGCTGCCAAGAAAGCTATGGAACACGGAATGAAGAATGTAGAGGTATACGTGAAGGGCCCAGGCGCAGGAAGAGAGTCTGCAATCAGGGCTCTTCAGTCAGCCGGATTCAATATTACCTTTATAAGAGACGTAACTCCTGTTCCTCACAACGGATGCAGGCCACCAAAGCGTCGTCGTGTATAAGATCACTTTTAGAAATCTTATAAAAGGATCATAAGGAGGAAGATTTGGCAAGATATCGTGAATCAGTCTGCAGGATTTGTAGACGTGAGAATATGAAGCTTTTTCTGAAAGGCGATCGTTGCTACTCAGATAAATGCGCTTTTGACAGAAGAGGTTATGCACCTGGTCAGCATGGACAGAGACGCACAAAACTGTCTGAGTATGGAATCCAGCTGCGCGAGAAGCAGAAGGTTAAAAGAAATTATGGACTTTCAGAAAAACAGTTTCGTTTGACTTTTTTTAAAGCTGATAGACTCAAAGGCGTAACAGGCGCAAATCTTCTTATGTCTCTTGAGCGCAGACTTGATAACGTGGTTTACAGACTTGGTTTCGGAAGCTCGAGAGCACAGTCTCGTCAGCTTGTTCGTCACAGCCATTTTCTAGTTAATGGCAGAAAGGTTAACATACCTTCGTATGTAATCAAACCAAATGATGTTATCGAACTCAAGGAAGGCAGCCGCAGTGTTCAGGTTGTAAATGATGCTCTGGATGCAGTTGTTCGCAGAGGTATTCCCCAGTGGCTCGAATTGGATAAATCAGGCTTCAAGGGTATTGTAAGATCAATACCAGTCAGAGATGATATAACCATGCCAATTCAGGAACAGCTGATTGTCGAGCTTTATTCGAAGTAAGAAATTTCTGGAGAATCAGAATTAATCGGATATCTGTGTACAATATCTTCCTCTGAGATAGCTCTGGAGATTAAAAATGTCATCATCCTCTAATGAACTCATGTTTATGAATTGGCGTGATATGATCAGTCCTGAAAGAATTCAGGTAACTGGTGCGCCGGATTATGGGAAATTTGTCTGCGAACCTCTTGAAAGAGGTTTCGGAACGACAATCGGCAATGCGCTCAGGCGGACAATCCTGTCATCGCTTCATGGTGCTGCAATTGTTTCTGTATATATTGAATCGGTTATGCACGAATTTAGTGCGGTTCCAAATGTTCTTGAGGACGTTTCGGAGATTATACTCAATCTTAAAGAAGTCAGATTGAAAGTCAACGATCCTGAACCAAAAACCATCACAATAGAAGCGACTGGTCCGAAGTTAATAACCGCGGCCGATATTGTATCTCCTGATGGAAGGGTAGAAGTGCTGAATCCATCTCAGCATATTGCTACACTAAATGATGGTGGTACACTTAATATGGTGATGACTGTAAAAGTTGGAAAGGGATATGCACTCGCATCTGAGAACATAGATGAAAGAGCACCTGTTGGTACCATTTCCATAGATTCTGTTTTTTCACCCATAAAAAGGGTTCGATATACTGTTGGCAATGCACGTGTCGGTCAGCGTACTGACTATGACAAGCTTACACTCGAAGTCTGGACAGATGGCAGCATTGTTCCTGTTGACGCCGTGGCTTTCTCGGCGAAAATTCTTAAGGAGCAGATGAATTCATTCATCAGTTTTGATGAAGAAATTGAGCCTACTGTCGAAGAGAAATCTGAAGAGCCGATTAAGACAAATTATAACGAAAATCTTTACAGAAGTGTAGATGAGCTTGAGCTTTCAGTGCGCAGTGCAAATTGTCTTAAGAATGCTGATATTACAAAAATATTCCAACTCGTCCAGCGAACCGAGAGCGAAATGCTCAAAACTAAGAATTTTGGACGTAAATCTCTGAATGAGATCAAGGAAGTTTTGGAAGAGATGGGCCTTTCCCTGGGGATGAAAATTGATGGTTTTGAACCCCCTGAGGATAATTTCGAGGAAGGAGAGTAATATTCCATGCGACATAGAAAAGCCGGATTAAAATTAGGCAGAACATCAAGTCATCGCGATGCAATGTTTCGTAATATGGTGACTTCGCTGTTCAAGCATGATCGTATTAAGACCACTGATGTAAAAGCAAAAGAGCTTCGCAGATGGGCAGACAAGATGATAACCCTCGCAAAGAGAGGTGATCTTCATGCCAGACGTCAGGCTCTTGCAGTCATCCGTGAAAAGGATGTTGTTCATAAGCTTTTTGCTGAAGCAACTGAAAGATTTTCTGGAAGACAGGGCGGTTATACACGAGTTGTCAAAATGGGATTCAGACCCGGTGACGCAGCTCAGATAGCACTTATTGAGCTTGTCGATCCACCTGTGGCTTCATCTGATGTGACTTCGACATCCCCAGAAGCATAGTTCCCTTTTAAAATAATTAGAGCCGTTATATCTATTGTGGATAAACGGCTCTTTTTAATTTAATATACCTCGTACTCTCCAAAAAAAATCTGAACTTTTTTAGTCATCCTCGTCCTCAAGATGTGCATTGCTAAAATAAGTCATTGAGGTTTTTTTGAGTTCACGGACGCTGAATAATATTTCATAATCTGTAACTCCTGTTGCTTTTGATATTTGAGCCACTTTATCAAGGCATTTATTTTTGTTTGCTTCGTGCACCATGGTATATAGGTTATATTTCCAATCGTGCTCAGGTGATCTTCTATAGCAATGACTCACCTCTGAAAAGGCCGCCATTTTTTTTCCAATGTCCGCAACTTGTATTTCCTCGGTTTTCCAGGCAACCATTGCGTTTGAGGAAAATCCTGATTTCTGGTGTCTGAGTGTAGCCCCAAATCTTCTGATAAGACCTTTCTCAGTGAGTTTAGATAGAACCTCAATAAATTCTTTTTCACTTATACCTATGTCGTTAGACAGTCTTTCATAAGGTTTTTCGCAGATGGGGATATCCCCCTGAATGGCGGCAATAACTCTCTTCTCAATATATGAAATAATCATGTTTAAGTCCTTGACTAATTTTATAAATAACTTGGTAAATCTTTATAGCATTATCGATGTTTTTATCAAGTGATAGACCAATATACAGATTATTATGCCAGCTATGGAGGATTTAAGTTATTAGTCTATGATTAAATAGTGGCTTCAGGTAAAATAACGCCAGTCAAAAGCTTCCCTTTCACCAGGTATTCAATCGCCAACTCCCATTTACCAATTACTGAATCAATAATCTGTATTCTTTTCCACGACAAATACTGATGATATTCATCTTCTATACCTCCACAAATAACTACTTTTGTGTTTTCTGTAATTATCAGATGGCAAAGCTTTTCAGCAGATGCAGCCGGCAGTACAATTGTCTTGCTTTCCTCAACAATATTGTTGGATAAAGTTATTATTTGGATTTCAGTCGCAAGATCAAATCTCGGAGCTATGTCATTACCTGTTATCGGGATTAGTATTTTTTGAAGCATATGATGGATTTCTCGTTATTAGTCCTCAATATTGTGCTCTCGCATTTTTCTCCAGAGAGTTGATCTAGACCACCCTAAAATGTCAGCCGCCTTTGATTTTCTGCCACCTGTCTTTACAAGGGTATCAAGGATCATTCTTTTTTCTGTAATTTTCCATGAATCGAGGGAGCTTGCATTTTGATCGATGAGAGTTACTGTGCTTTCGATAGAAAGGGGGGGGGAATCAGTATTATCCCCGGTTCCGCAAAAAGAATCCTTGTGTTCAGTAAGGTAGGTAGGCAGATGGTCAATTTCAATTTCTGATCCTTGGCATATATTGACTGCATATTCAGTGATGTTTCTAAGCTCGCGAATATTGCCGGGGTATGAATGGGACAATAGAAAATTCAATGCAGATTTTGAAAATGCCCTGATACTTTTTTTTGCCTCTGCATTGAAGTTCTGTCTGAAATGTTCCAGGAGTATTCTGATATCACCCATCCTGTCTTTAAGTGATGGGAGATCGAGCCTTGCTACATTAAGTCTGTACAAAAGGTCCTTTCTGAAAAGCCCCTGTCTTGCCATTTCTTCAAGATTCCTGTTGGTCGCAGCAATAATCCTAACATTTGCTGTAAAAGCGTTTAGGCTGCCCAATGGATAAATCAGGTTTCCATCGAGAAAAGCAAGCAGCTTGGCCTGTTGATTGACGGGCAGGTCTCCAATTTCGGTGAGAAAAAGAGTGCCATTGTGAGCCAGTCTGAATTTCCCAGGCTTGTTATCTATTGCACCAGGAAAGGCGCCTCGTTGGTGACCAAACAGCTCAGATTCAAGAATCGATTCAGGAAGGGCGCCACAGCTTATTTTTATAAAAGGCCCGTTGGATCTGGGCGAAGCGATGTGAACGGCCTCTGCGATTAAATCCTTGCCGGTTCCTGTCTCACCGGTGATAAGAATTGATGTGTCGCTCAGGGCGAGAACAGGGAGTGTGTTGAAAATTTTTTCCATTTCCTTGCTTTTGCCTATAATCATGGAAAAATTATAAGCAGAGTGCTTCGATACCTCAAGATTCTTTATTTGTCTGAGGTCTTCAGCGGCTTCAATGAACCCGACAATTTCTCCTGTTTCCCCTCTTATTGAAGCCGTAGTCAGCCTAATTGGTATTTTTTGTCTTTCAGTATTTATTATATCTGTTTCACAGGAAATTGATCCAGGGTTGATAAGCTGATTGGCTGCCGGACATTTTTCAATGCATGCCCTTGCTCTTACGATATCTCGGCACAGAACATTTTTAGCCATAGACTCTGAATAGCCTGTCAGCGCTGTCATTGCCCTGTTGAGTGTTATTACGCGAAGATTAATATCAATGATGGCTATGCCAATTGGCAGTTCATCGATGAAATCTTGAAAAAAATCATGCTTTTGAAGAAGTTGAAGTATTAATGAAGAATTCATGGTATTTATTAGTCTTGTTAGATTCTTTATCGATAGCACAATATAAACTATTCTGAAACGTTTTAAAACGATGGCCTTGATATATGCGGCAATTGGGTGTTTTTGCAATCAGAAATATTTATTTGTTCGGAAGGATGCACCAGTTTGATTCGTTTTGAATGGCGTATAAAAAATACCCAGTATCTGTAGAGCTATTAAAACTGATTATGGTTGTTGAGCTACCATGCCGATCAAAAGTATATTGTAAGCCCTGATCTATCTGCACGCCTGATTTAGGAAGCTGCTTCAGCTATCCTTAAAACCGAGAATAAATCAGTCAGAGCAAAAAAAATGCGGGCAGAATTTTTCTGCCCGCAAAACAAGGAAGAGAGGGGATGACACCTATATATGCAAAACCTTTTCGGTTAAAGCCTAATTAAAACAATGCGGGGAGCCCGTGCCCCCCGCCACAAAAAAGGAAGAGGAGAAAATGAAGGAGATCATTTCTGATATACTATTAATGCAAACTATATGCCGTATGTGATTTGTATTAAAGCTTGGTTTGTAATATACTGTATTTAGGGTGTTTTGTTTTTAATATGCATTTATGAATGCAGGATTTGCAGGTGTGTGGTGTATAAAAAATATACATTTGCACTTGTATGGTGCTTGTAGTGTGGAAAAAGTATGCACAATGAAATAGTTGTGATAATGACTAACAAATACGTATGAGCAAGTTCAGGATATGATTAGATTTAGATGATAGAAAAAATTATATTTCGAACATTGAAGTATCAGTTTTACTAAACTTCTATTTGAGCTCTTTGCCTTGTTTCTTATTTGTCCGTGCTGTTCAATCCGATCCTGAACAGATAGAACTGTCTTTGGATATTAAATTTGCAGGGCATTAAATTTGCAAGTCAAAAAATATGAATATTAGAAAAAAAAAAGCCAGAACTTTGCCTGTTCCACCCTGGGCAATACCAAGCGTAATAATTCTTCTTTTTCCTCTTTTTGCCGGCCTTACCTACCAGCATATCAAAATTCAGACTTCAAGCACGGGAAGACTTCTTTTTGAAAAGGGGACCGCACTGATCAGGTCTTTTGAGGCCGGTACAAAAACCGGAATGATTTTGAGACAGTGGGGGAAAACCCATCTCCAGAATCTCATTACTGAAACTGCCAAGCAAAGGGATATTCTTTATATCCTGGTTGCAGACGAGAGCAGCACGATAGTTGCGCATAATAATCCTGCCTATGTCGGCAAAAAGCTTGGGGAAGGATTTCCTCCCTGGGAAAAGTCACTTGATGCTAAATGGCAGATTAATCAAACCCCGGAAGGCAAAAAAATATTCACGGTTTATAAAAAATTCCTCCCCGGAGGTCAGGAAGGTAATCAGCAGATCATAATTAATTCTCTGTTTGGCACAGGCCAGACAATAAAGGCAAAAATAACTCCTCCTGAACTTAATATTTTTGTCGGACTTGATATGACAGATGTCGAAACTGCGCGTTTGTCAGATGAACGCCAACTGCTTTTTACAGGCGGGGTTCTTCTGTTGATAGGCATTTCCGGCGTTCTTCTTATGTTCATGATTTACAACAATCGTCAGACAAAAGCCTCGCTTACAAAAATAAAGGCTTTTTCGGAAAATCTTGTAGAAAATATGCCTGTAGGTCTTCTTACTATAGATGTTTCAGGCATGGTGACAGCAATGAACCCATCTGCGGGATCAATCCTTAACATTGAAAATTCTCTTCTTCCGGAGCATCGGTCTGCCCTGTTGCCCGAAGAAATTTCTGCTTTTATAGATAATATAGAAAACAATGAAAAGGTTCATCCTGCTACTCTTCTTGAATGCAAAGTCGGCGGCGTTTCAATGTTTCTGGATGTGAGCGCGGCTCCTTTGTACAATAACTCAGGTGAAATATCAGGTCATATAATCCTTATCAAGGACATGACAGAACTACGGCATCTCCAGAATGAGGTTGTGCGTTCACAAAAACTTGCTACCGTAGGCAAGCTGGCAGCCGGAGTTGCCCATGAAATTAGAAATCCGCTTAGTTCAATCAAGGGCTTTGCAACCTATTTCAAGGAAAGATACAAGGAAAGACCTGAAGATCAGGAAATCGCTTCCATTATGATTCAGGAAACAGACAGACTTAACAGGGTTGTTAGCCAGCTCCTTGAATTTGCCAGGCCTGCAAAGCCCGCCCCAAGGGAGACAGATCTGAAGAATTTTATCTCAGAAACTATTTTCATACTTGAGGGGCAGCCAAAGGCAAAATCAATCGAAATTGTCGTTGATCATGAATCTTTTCCTGAAACAGCCTGCCTTGATTCAGATATGATGCGCCAGGTGCTTCTTAATCTTTATCTTAACAGTGTGGAAGCCATGGGCGAGAGTGGCGTTTTGTCCATTAAGGCCTCGAGGGATGAATCAAGGCTTGTAATAACAATTACAGACAATGGCTGCGGCATCAAGGACGAAGATCTCGGACAGATTTTTGACCCTTATTTCACCACAAAATCCACGGGCACGGGTCTTGGTCTTGCGATAACCAACAGCATTGTGGAATCCCACGGCGGAGAGATCAAGATTTCAAGTTCTCCGGGATACGGAACAGAGGTCTCTATTATCTTGCCTCAGCCATCTTGCTGATATGATATTAATTAAAAATTTAGAGGAGCAGGGTAGAATGAATCCGGTATTTGTTTTAAGTTTTTAGCCGGTTTCGCTGGAATTTATTATGATACAGAAACCACGTACTATTCTTATTGTTGACGATGATACTGCACACAGAACAATGCTTAAAACCCTTATTCGTGAATGGGGATATGATATCAGGGAGGCTGATGATGGCGAAACAGCCATAAAAGCCGTAAAAGATGAAGCTTTTGACATTATTCTGATGGATATAAAAATGGTCAGAATGTCAGGCCTCGAAGCTCTTCCTTATATAAAGGCCTTTAATCCTGTAATTCCGGTAATAATCATGACGGCATATTCTTCTGTGGAGACCGCTGTTGAGGCTTTGAAAAGCGGAGCCTGGGATTACCTGATAAAACCCCTGGATTTTGAAAAGCTCAAGTTGACTTTGAAGAGGGCGCTTGAGCATTCCGGTCTGATTGAGGAAAATAAAAGACTTAGGGCCAGTCTAATGGATCAGTTTGACCGGGGGCGCATAATAGGCCAGAGTCCTGCCATTGTCAGGCTTACAGAAGTAATCGCCCAGGTGGCTCCATCAGAGGCCACCGTTCTTATTTCCGGCGAATCAGGAACTGGAAAGGAGCTTGTAGCTTCAGCCATTCATTTCAACAGCCCCAGAAAAGAAGGGCCGCTTATTAAAATCAATTGCGCAGCCATTACTGATACCCTCCTTGAGTCAGAGCTGTTCGGCCATGAAAAGGGCGCTTTTACGGGCGCTGATAAAAGAAAGGAAGGTAAATTTGTCCAGGCAAACGGTGGGACCCTTTTTCTTGACGAGATAGGAGAAATGCCGCTTCCAATGCAGGCAAAGCTTTTAAGGGTTCTTCAGGAAAGAGAAATAACAAGGGTTGGCGGAGATTCGGTGATTCCTGTGGATGTAAGGATGGTGGCCGCTACAAATCGGGATCTTGCCACATCTGTAAAAAATGGTGAATTCAGGGAAGATCTCTATTATCGTCTTAATGTTGTCGACCTTAATCTTCCGCCTCTAAGGGACAGAAGAGATGACATTTCTCTTCTTGCGTCAAGATTTATGGCTTCTTTTGCCGAGAAAAACAAAAAAAATATAAAAGGTTTTACTCCGAGGGCTATGGACACACTTGTCAGGTACGATTGGCCAGGAAATGTAAGAGAGCTTATGAATATGATTGAGAGAGCCGTTGTTCTTTCAAGGACAGAATGGCTGGATGAACATGATTTTTCCATCAGGCTCACGACTGAGCAGCAGCAATACAGGATACCCACCGAAATCGAATGTCCTGACGAGCCCCTTGACGAAATGGAAAAAAGGGCCATCGCAAGCATGCTTGAAAGGACAGGCGGCAACAAGAGTGAAGCTTCTCGCAGGTTGGGCATTACAAGGAAGACTCTTCATAAAAAACTCAGAGAATATGGCATAGCTGACTAAAAAAGGGGAAAGATATGGACGAACTTATTCTGAGATGTCAGAAATGCAAGGCTCGCAATAAAATTCCCAAGGCACGCGTTTCAGACAATCCAAAATGCGGAAAATGCAAGACCCCAATCAAGACGGAAAATATATTCGACGGTAAAGTAGTTAAAGTTACGGATGCGACTTTTGAGGACAAAGTTCTTTTATCTCCTCTTCCTGTTCTTCTTGATTGCTGGGCATCATGGTGCGGGCCCTGCAAGATGATGGGGCCTGTAATGGAGGAGCTTGCCGAAGAATGGAAAGGGAAAGTCAGGGTTGCCAAGCTTAATGTTGATGACAACAAAATGACATCTTCCAGATTCAAGATATCAAGCATTCCAACTTTTTTGGCATTCGATTCAGGTGCATCCGATGGGCGTCTTGTCGGTGCTGTTTCAAAGGGCGATCTCAGAAAACTGATGAGGCAGTTTCTTTGATTTTATTGTGCCTTGGTCTGTTTCAAGAATTTATAAAATGCTCGTGCTTGCTTTAATCATGACCTTGAAAATGAGATCTTATGCCGCATGATTATTAGTATTTACAAAAAATACTTATTGCGATAGTAAGTTTTCTTTTAACCATAAACATTTAAAATAAATATCTGTTAAAATTATGAAAAAATATATTGCTGCTTCAATGATCATGTTTCTTTCCTGCTTTATTCTTTTTTCAGCTGTTTCTGTACCAGCTGCGGAAAAAGTTGCTGAAAAGGCAAAGTCCCAGGTGGATGATATCCTGTCGAAGATAGAGGCGCGATATGGCGGCCCCGGTTTTTCCGCTGTTTTTACCCAGAAATCATATCTCGCAGCAATGCAGATGACCGAAGAAGCGACCGGAAGCGCTATTTTTAAAAAGCCCGGGAAAATGAAGTGGACATATGAAACTCCTGAAAAGCAGCTCATTGTAACGGATGGAGTTACTTTATGGATTTACAGGCCAGAAGACAGCCAGGTCATGACTGGAAAGCCAGAAAGCTACCTCGCAGATGGTAAGGGTGGAAGTCTTCTCTCAGATGTTAAGATGATAAGAAAAAAATTCGATGTAACCTATACCGGAAAGAACGCCAATGGCGATCATGAACTCAAGCTGATGCCAAAGGAGCTGACCGGAGCGCTTACAAAAGCAGGCCTTGTTATTTCTGCCCAGTCATTCGATATCCTTAAGATCGTATATGAAAATGAGTATCAGGATAAAACAGAACTTAATTTCAAGGATCTCAAATTCGGACTGAATCCGTCCGATGCTGAATTTGATTTTAAAATACCTGAAGGCGTACACAAACTTAAGTTAGGCAGTCAGGAAAAGGATTGATTTTTTACCTGTTGCCGGCAAAAGATTTTTGATGAGATGCAAAATGAAAGATCGTATTAAAGTACTTAAAAAAGAAAGAAACGCAATAATTCTGGCCCATAATTACGAGCCGCCTGAAATCCAGGATATTGCGGATCTTTGCGGCGACTCCCTTGAACTCAGCATAAAGGCAGCAGATACTGATGCCGATGTGATAGTTTTTTGCGGAGTGCATTTCATGGCTGAAACTGCGTCAATATTATCTCCTGACAAGAAGGTGCTTCTTCCGGTTAAGGACGCAGGATGTCCTATGGCAGACATGATTACGCCGGAAAAGCTTAAAACCAGGCTCGCAGAACTTGGCGATCTGCCAGTCGTGACCTATGTCAATTCTTCGGCAGCTGTTAAGGCTATTTCAACGATATGCTGTACCTCCGCAAATGTGCTGAGTGTTGTGAACAGCATATCTGCCCCTGAGATACTCATGACTCCGGACAGAAATCTCGCCATGTATGCAGCTTCAAAGACCAATAAGAAGATCCATTTATGGGAAGGCTATTGCCCTTTTCATAACGCCCTGACTGTTCAGGAAGTGGAAAACGTAAAAAAGGCTTATCCAGAGGCAGAGTTCATAGCTCACCCTGAGTGTCCTCCTGAAATAGTTGCCATGGCCGATGCTGTTTTAAGTACTTCAGGCATGCTCAGGTATGCGGCCAGTTCCAAGAACAGGGAGTTTATAATCGGAACTGAAGTCGGGCTTCTCTATCCCCTAAAAAAAACATGCCCAGATAAGATTTTTTATCCCGCGTCTCTGAGGATGGAGTGTCCTGAGATGAAAAAAATAAAAATTGAAGATATTTTAGTGAGTCTTGAGAATATGAGCGGAGAGGTCAAGGTACCTGAAGAAATAAGAATACCGGCTTTAAGGTCTGTCCAGGCCATGGTCGATCTTTCAAAATAATATATTTGAGCCTGGGGAATGACTGTTTTCTCCGGGCATTTTTTCTAATAGTCAATATCCTCTTTAAAACTTCCTCTTTCATAATTCTTGAATAATACATATGAATGTATGCGTAAAAAAATCAGACATCTGCTCAGAATATTTTTTTGATGAGGGCTGTCACATAATTGAAATATCAAATTCAGGGGATGATCCTGATGTCTCGATCGCCAGGGCAAGGGTTGAACCGGGTGTGACCACAAAATGGCATAGGCTTAGAGAAACTTCAGAAAGATATTTGATCATGTCAGGATCCGGGTTTGTGGAAATTGGCGATCAGAGGCCGGTTATGGTCTCGGCCGGAGATGTCGTACTTATTCCTGCAATGTGCAGACAAAGAATTTCAAACATCGGGCCTGAAGATTTGATATTCTTTGCGGTCTGCACGCCGCCTTTTAAAAAAAGCATTTATGAAGAATGCCGTGATCAGGAAACTGGTACGGGGATTTGAGCTTTTTACATTAAATTGTTGTCTAATTTTATATCCTGTTATTGGACTCATGTTTCAACTCCATAAATTTACAATAGTACATCGCAATCAGGGAGAGCATTATGTCATGGCAAAAGACCGTATTTTTTTCTTTGTGTTTAACCATTCTTTCATTCTCATCTCTTTTTGCAGAAGAAGATGAATGGCTTAAATATAGCCAGCAAACAATGAATATGTATGGTCAGGGGCAGTATGATCAGGCTGCTGTTTCAGGGAAAAAAGCCATAGATATTGCTGAGGCAAAATATGGAAAGGATAGTCAGAAAGTCGCGGTTTCAGCCAATAATCTTGGGGAAGTATATAGAATTCAAGGGAAATATGCCGAGGCAGAGCCTCTTTTCAGGAAAGCTCTTGAAGTCAGTGAAAAAACACTGACGCCCGGTCATCCTGATATTGCAACTTCCCTGAACAATCTTGCCCTTCTTTATTTTGAGCAGAAAAAATATGCCGAGGCAGAGCCTCTTTTCAAAAGAGCCCTGGAAATAAATGAAAAGGTAAACGGCCCGGATCATCCCATTGTTGCTAATGATATAAACAGCCTTGCCCTTCTTTATCAGTCATGGAAAAAATACCCTGCAGCCGAGGCTCTTTACAAAAGGGCGATTGCCATAGATGAAAAGAATTCTGGTCCCAACAGCCCTGACATTGCCTCTTCTTACAATAATCTTGCGTCCCTTTATTCTGAAAAAGGTGATTACGCACTCTCTGAAGAATATTACAAAAAATCCATTGCGGTAAGGGAAAAAGCCTTTGGAACTATGCATCCTGACCTTGCTTCTTCATATAATAATCTTGGAACTCTGTATAAAAAACAGGAAAAATACGCAGCAGCGGAAGAATGCTACAAAAAGTCAATAACAATATTTGAAAGAGCGGCGGCCCCTCCTGTCTCAAGATATCTGGCAACTCTTCAAAATCTGTCTGAAGTATTAGCTAAGACCGGTAGGAATGAGGAGGCCGGCAAAATTTCTGTAAAAATGGAAGAGATAAAGAAAGCCGCAGCTGACAAACAATAGTATCTATATTATAAAAAGGGGAGGCAGGCTCCCCTTTTAAATGCAATGAATTGCGTGGCGCTACATTGCGTTAGCTATATCATCAGGGATGTCAGCGTTTGTGTAAACCTTCTGGACATCGTCGCAGTCATCAAAGGCATCCATCATCTTGACCATCTTTTCAGCATCCTTGCCCTCAAGCGGAGCCATATTCTGGGGAATCATGGTTATTTCAGACATTTCGAACTGAAACTTCTCATTTGCAAGAGCATCTCTGACAGCTTCGAAATCTTCAGGAGCAGTTATCACTTCAAAAGTGCCATCTTCCTCGCGCACATCTTCGGCGCCTGCTTCTATGGCTGTTTCCATGACCTTTTCTTCATCAATGCCTTCTTTGTTGATTACAATCAGGCCCTTTCGGTCGAACATCCAGCCAACGCAGCCCGTTGCACCGATGTTGCCGTCATACTTATTGAAAATGTGGCGGATTTCCGCTATTGCCCTGTTTTTGTTGTCTGTCATTGATTCAACAATGATTGCAGCTCCTCCTGGGCCATAGCCTTCATAGGTGTTTTCTTCGTAGTTTACACCTTCAAGTTCTCCCGTCCCTTTTTTGATGGCCCTTTCCCAGTTGTCCTTGGGCATGTTGTTGGCTTTGGCTTCATCAATGGCTGTTCTGAGGCGTGGATTGGCAGAAGGATCACCTCCGCCAGTACGTGCCGCAACAGTAATTTCCTTGATCAGTTTTGTAAAAACCTTGCCCCTCTTGGCGTCTTCCTTGCCTTTTTTGTGACGGATATTGGCCCATTTACTATGACCTGCCATATTTTTATTCCTCCTCGTTCTTTCCGATTCCGATGATATAAATTTCTTTGCTTTCTTTTCTGCAACTCTGGGGTTTGAATATTTTCTGTGTTTTGAATTTCGTTTTTACAGTTGCCACAAATGAATCAAATCCGCTGCCCTGGAAAATCTTGCATACAAAAGAACCTCCTGGCTTCAGAAGCTTTAAGGCTACATCAAGCGCTGCAAGGCTCAGGTCATATGATCTTGCAGCGTCCACATCCTTGCGCCCTGTTGTTGCCGGAGCCATGTCGCTGGTTACAAGGTCGAACGGAGGATTGAATGGACCGAAATCAAATTCAAAAACATCTCCCACAAGTGCTGTTGCATTGGATGGTAATGGTATCTCGACTGGTTTGAGATCAATTCCCGCTACTCTGCCTGCATTGCCAACCTGTTCAGCTGCGTACATAAGCCAGGAGCCAGGAGCGCACCCAAGATCAAGGACTTTGTGGCCTTTTTTTATGAGGTTTACTTTCTGCTGGATTTCTTTGAGCTTATAAACCGAACGTGCCGGATAATTTTCCTTTCTGGCAAGAAGGGTGTAATGGTCGTCATCCCAAGAGTTCGATTTTTGTTTGTTTTTATTGGAAAACTTCATAATTATCCGGATTTATTACAGGCTGAATTCATTTTTTCAAGTAAAACCTTGCGTATATATCTTATCAGATTGATCAAAGTCAAGTTGCTCGGGAATTAAAAAATCATGAACAAGGATGCAATCTGTTAAAGTTGTGCTGGTTGTGATTATATACTAACGTGTCTCTGCCTCCCGGAGGGGCTTTGGTTGCTTGTTAAATATGACAAAGTCGCAAAAAGTACGATTTTCGTCATTCCGGCGCAGGCCGGAATCCAGAAGTAGCTGAAAATACTGGATACCGGGTCAAGCCCGGCATGACGCTAAAGCCATTTTTCGACTTTTTGCGAGTCCATCAAATATTTATTAACAAAAAATATAGGCTGCTTTTATGATCTGGAATATTGACCCTGAAATTTTGAGAATAGGCCCGCTTGCATTCAGATGGTACGGGCTTTTTTTTGCGACCTCTTTTATTGCAGGCTTCTGGATTATGCAATGGATTTACAGGCAAGAAGGACGATCTGCTGAGGAGCTTGAATCACTTTTTACATATATGCTTGCAGGAACAGTAATAGGCGCAAGGCTTGGGCACTGTATCTTTTATGAGCCTTTGTATTATCTCCATAATCCTCTCGATATTTTGAAGATCTGGGAAGGTGGGCTTGCGAGCCACGGAGGCGCGATCGGGATAATTCTGGCCCTGTTTTTATATTCAAGGAAACCCGGAATGCCGGATTTGCTGTGGATTCTTGATCGAGTGGTCATCCCAACGGCACTTGGCGGTTCGTATATCCGCGTAGGGAATTTTTTTAATTCAGAAATACTTGGAACTCAGACTAAAGGCTGGTGGGCGGTCATTTTCGAAAGAGTGGACATGGTGCCAAGGCATCCTGTTCAGATTTATGAGGCTTTGGCTTATATGGCTGTTTTCTGGATACTGTTCTTCTTTTACAGGATTAAGAAATACTCGGAACGCAGAGGATTTTTGTCCGGTCTTTTTCTTGCTCTGGTCTTTTCCGCACGCTTTGCGCTGGAGTTTTTAAAAACTGAACAGGCAGACTATGAATCCGGTTTTGCTATAAGTGTTGGGCAGTGGCTGAGTATTCCTTTTGCGCTTGCCGGGTTATTATTGATTATCAGGGCCTTGAAGAAGAAAAGCTGATTCTGCGACAATCGGAGTATTTGTATTTAAAAACATTCTTGACATTTGTATGGTTATTTGGCTAAACTACCAAATAAATACATGGAGAAATAAATGGCTGTAAAAAATTCTGAACTGATAGAAGCAAAAGCAAAAATACTTAAAGCAATGGGCCATCCCACAAGGCTTTTTATCATTGAAGAACTTGCCCATGGGGAAAAATGCGTTTGCGAGTTTGTCGATCTTGTGGGGCATGATTTTTCAACCATTTCAAAGCATCTTTCCATTTTGAAGCAGGTTGGAATTGTTGTTGATGAAAAGCGGGGGCAGCAGGTTTACTATCGTTTGAAGGTTCCATGCGTTCTTAATTTCATGGGCTGCATAGAGGCGGTAATAAAATCAGAGGCTGATTGTCGCATGAAGATGATCGCGTGATTTTTTAAAAACTTTTTTATTTGGCTTTTTTGGCAAATAGCCATTGAGTGGGGGGCAAAATGTCCAACCAAATTATTGGGACTCCGGCTTCAACAGATCAGAATGAAGCTGTTTCTGAAGCGGGTTTTAAAAAAAACTTATGGATAATTTTTTTAAGGCTTTTTTTATTTATTCTTGCTTGGCTGTCTCTATACGTTTTTCTGAAACCTTTTGCAGACTGGTTTACCTATAAATTGATAGGCCTTCCTCCTGAATCTCATCTCGGAAGCGCATTGAATTTTTTTGTTTATGATACTCCCAAGGTTTTGATGCTTCTGGTGATAGTGGTTTTTGGGGTTGGCATAATAAGATCTTTTTTTACTCCAGAACGGACCAGAAAATTTCTTGCCGGAAAGCGGGAGTCTTTAGGCAATGTTCTTGCTGCGCTTCTTGGCATTGTGACCCCTTTCTGTTCATGCTCTGCGGTTCCATTGTTCATAGGATTTGTGACTGCCGGGGTTCCGCTTGGAGTTACTTTTTCATTTCTTATCTCGGCTCCGATGGTTAATGAGGTTGCGCTTGTTCTTCTTTTTGGCCTTTTCGGGTGGAAGGCCGCTTTGATTTATATGGGTACCGGTCTTTTTATCGCCATGTTTTCTGGATGGGTTATCGGTAAGCTGAAAATGGAAAAATATGTTGAAGAATGGGTCTATGAAACTGGAGCAAATGCGGTTGATTCAGGAGATATGAGAATATCGTTTGAAGAGCGTATTCGTTACGGAATCGATGCTGTTCGTGAAATTGTGGCTAAAGTCTGGCCTTACGTTGTTGCCGGCATAGCTGTAGGAGCCGGAATACATGGTTATGTTCCCCAGGATTTCATGGCTTCAATAATGGGAAAGGGCACATGGTGGTCTGTGCCTCTGGCTGTAATAATAGGTATCCCTATGTATTCCAATGCTGCAGGCATGATTCCGATTGTTCAGGCGCTTGTGGGCAAAGGAGCTGCACTCGGCACTGCCCTCGCTTTCATGATGGCGGTGATAGGGCTTTCCCTTCCTGAAACCGTTATTCTCAGAAAGGTTCTTAAAATGAGGTTGATTGCTACTTTCATCGGTATTGTTGGAACAGGGATTCTTTTTGTCGGATACCTTTTTAATATGATTTTTTAAGGATCAAAATTTACAGGTTTTTTGCGAGCTTTCACAAAGCGACCTTTCATGGACATACAAAAGGAGAAACAAATCATGAAAATTCAGATTTTAGGAACAGGATGCCCCAAATGTTCCACCCTGGCAAAACAGGCTGAAGAAGCGGCAAAGCAGCTCGGCGCTGATTATGAAATCGAGAAGCTTACTGACATAAGGGACATCATGAAGATGGGTGTCATGACCACTCCCGCTCTTGCCATAGACGGTTCAGTAAAGATTGTTGGCAAGGTTCCGACGGTTGAAGAAATTAAGAAAATAATTTCAGGTATTTAAGGCGGGGGTAAATATGGGCGAATCTAAAGCATGCGAATGTTCAACAGCTCCAAAATTGATTTTTGCCTGTTCGGGCGCGGCAGATGTCGGCGCACTTTCTGATCAGGCAGCAAGAAAGATGACAAGGGATGGGAACGGCAAGATGTTCTGCCTTGCAGGAATTGGCGCAAGGATTTCCGGAATAATGAAAAACACCGAGGCTGCCGCAGCAATACTTGCCATAGACGGTTGCGCCTTGAACTGCGCCAGTAAAAGCCTTGAAGAAGCCGGATTTAAAAACTTCGAACACCTGCTTGTTTCTGATCTTGGTTTTCAGAAAGGAGAATCTCCTGTGACAGAAGATGCTGTGGCAAAAATTGCAGAAGCAGGAGCAAAGCTGATTTCAAAAGGAGTATATTAGTGAAAAAGATAAAATCATTGATGGTTTTAGGCCTAATTGCTTTGGTCGCTTTTGGCGGCTTCATGGCTTTTGACAGCCGGAAAGCGACTGCAGAGGATAAAAAAACGATCGCAGTTTTAAAATCAGAAGCTCCCAAAGATGCAAAAGCCACTTCATCCGAAGTCCAACAGAAACAGGAAGGCGCTAAAGTAATCGCATATTATTTTCACGGTAATGTTCGTTGTCCAACTTGCATGAAGCTTGAGGAATACTCTGGAGAAGCTGTCAATCAGGGATTTGCTGAAGAAATTAAAAAAGGCTCCCTGGAATTCATTCCCCTGAATGTCGATCAAGATGGCAACAGTCATTATATCAGGGATTACGCACTTGTCAGCAAGGCTCTTGTTCTTTCTAAGACAGTTAATGGCAAAGAGGTAAAATGGAAAAATCTGGATATGATCTGGAATCTTGTGCGTGACCACGATAAATTCATCGAATATGTCAGGGATGAAACAAAGAAAATGATTGAGGGAAAAAGCTGATGAACGAATTTGCCATAGCCGTTGGTTCTGCATTCTGGCTTGGAATTCTCACATCCATAAGCCCATGCCCGCTTGCGACAAATATTGCGGCAATTTCTTATGTCGGAAAGGACGTGGCAAGTCCGTCAAGGGTTTTAATGGGAGGCGTTCTATACACGGCCGGTCGTTCCTTTGCTTATCTTCTGATAGGAATAGCCCTTGTCTCAAGTTTGCTTTCAGCACCTTCTGTGTCAAGTTTCCTTCAGACTTATATGCCCAAGGCTCTTGGGCCGCTTCTTATTTTAACAGGGCTTGTTCTGACAGGAGCTCTATCATTCAGTTTTTTTTCAGGGAGTGGAATAAGTGCCGGTTTCCAGGAAAGAATTAAAAAGATGGGGCTGGCCGGGGCCATAGTTCTTGGAATTATCTTTGCGCTGTCCTTCTGTCCTGTTTCGGCTGCTCTTTTTTTTGGAAGCCTTATTCCTGTGGCGCTTAAATTTCAGTCAGGAGTAATGCTTCCTGCTGTTTATGGACTCGCTACTGGTCTTCCTGTAATAGGTTTTGCCGTTCTTGTTGCCCTTGGCGCAAACAAGGTCGCAAATGCCTTTGACAAAGTGACTGTTTTTGAAATCTGGGCAAGGAGAATTACAGGTACTGTTTTTATTCTTGCAGGGGCTTTTTATATCCTGGAACAGTATTTTCAAGTTTCAGTATGGGAGTGGTTTTAGGTTTGTGGAAAATTACAGCAACAGCTGCAATGAAAAAATCTGTTTCTGTTTTGGTTATTCCAGACAGGATATTATTGAAGATGTCTTGAAAAATGGAAGTTCTTCTATTCTGGAAAGAATAATGGAGGAAAAGAAATCCGGCGGATGTTCGTGTGCAATTAAAAATCCCAAGGGCAGATGATGTCTTCCTGATGTTCGCCAGTTGGTGAGCGAAATTATAAAATATCCAAAAATAAAGGTGCTCATAAATGACTGACAATAAAAAAAAGAAAATCCTTTTTCTGTGTACAGGAAATTCTTGCAGAAGCCAGATGGCAGAAGGATGGGCAAAGCATCTTAAAGGTGATGTTGTCGAATCTTATTCAGCAGGAATAGAAACCCACGGTCTTAATCCCAATGCAGTTAAGGTCATGGCAGAAGCTGGCGTTGATATATCCGGCCACAAGTCAGAAAATGTTAATGACCTTCTTCATATTCAGTTTGATTATGTGGTCACAGTCTGCGGTCATGCAAATGAAAACTGCCCTTTTTTTCCTGGAAAAGCAAAGGTTGTTCATGTGGGTTTTGACGATCCTCCAGCGCTTGCAAAGGCAGTTGAGGGTGAAGAAGAAAAACTGAACTGCTACAGAAGGGTAAGGGATGAAATCAGGGCGTTTGTTGAAACGTTACCTGAAGTACTGATAAATCTTTAAGATTTATGGGTGTCTCTAAAAATTAGAATTTTTGATGTGGTAGCAAGGACGTGTCGCACGGAGAACCAGAGTTTATGCGGTATAAATGAGGCTTCGAGTACGACGCTGACGCAGCTAACGCGCGAAAAGGCAATTTTTAGAGGTGGCCTTATGGAGGCTGTATGGAAACGACTATTATAAAAAAATTATCTTTCCTTGACCGCTATCTAACTCTCTGGATCTTTCTCGCCATGCTTGCAGGAGTTCTTGGCGGATGGGTTTACCCTAATGTAAAGAACTTCATAAATTTCTTCCAGGCAGGGACAACCAATATCCCAATTGCTATTGGCCTGATTCTTATGATGTATCCGCCCCTTGCCAAGGTAAAATATGAAGAACTTGGAAGCGTTTTCAGGAATTTCAGGGTTCTTGCCCTTTCCCTCGTTCAGAACTGGATAGTAGGGCCTGTGCTGATGTTCCTTCTGTCCATAGCTTTTCTTTCAGGACATCATGAATACATGGTGGGACTTATTCTCATAGGTCTTGCAAGATGCATAGCCATGGTCATTGTCTGGAACGAGCTTGCGGGCGGAGATAACGAATACTGCGCAGGACTCGTGGCATTCAATTCCATTTTTCAGGTTCTGTTTTTTTCTGTGTACGCATGGTTTTTTATTACTTTTCTGCCGAAATTGATGGGGCTTTCCGGCGCTGTTGTGAATATTTCCATGGGACAGATAGCTGAAAGCGTTTTTATCTATCTTGGCATTCCATTTATCGCAGGCATAATTTCAAGATTTGTCGGCATAAAGCTTAAAGGCAAGGAATGGTACGAGCATAGATTCATACCCAAAATCAGCCCTGTCACCCTCATAGCCCTGCTTTTTACGATTCTTGTGATGTTTTCACTAAAAGGTGAGTACATTGTCCAGCTTCCCTTGGATGTCGTGAGAATCGCGATTCCTCTGTGCATTTATTTTGTGGTCATGTTTCTTATTTCATTCTTTATGTCCAAAAAAGTAGGGGCAAATTATGGCCAGGCTGCGACCTTAAGCTTTACCGCCGCATCCAATAATTTTGAGCTTGCAATAGCTGTGGCCGTGGCTGTTTTCGGAGTGAACTCCGGACAGGCTTTTGCAGCAGTAATAGGGCCGCTTGTAGAGGTTCCTGTTCTTATAGGGCTTGTTAACGTGGCCCTGTATTTTAAAAATAAATTTGAATGGGTCAAAGGCCAGAACTAATGGATAGAAAAAATGTTGACAGGCTGGATGGAGATGCAATCAGGCAAGCAGTAAAAGATCAATATGGAGAAGTTGTGTCAGGATGTGGATGCGGTGGTGGCTGCTGCATAACGCCAACTCCTGACATGTCAGGGCGAATGGGGTATTCGGACGCTGAAATGAAGTCTGTTCCTGAAGGTGCCAATCTCGGTCTTGGGTGTGGAAACCCTCATGCGTTTGCTTCTTTAACGGCAGGAGAAACAGTTCTTGATCTTGGGAGCGGAGCAGGTTTTGACTGTTTTATTGCGGCAGAAAAAGTCGGCAGAAATGGCCATGTGATTGGCGTTGACATGACTCCTGAAATGATTTCCAAAGCCAGGGCAAACGCATTAAAAGGAGGTTTTGGAAACGTTGACTTCCGTTTTGGTGAAATCGAGAAATTACCTGTTGATAATAACTCGGTCGATGTTGTCATCTCGAACTGTGTTATAAATCTTTCCCCTGACAAGCAAGAAGTCTTTAATGAAACTTTTCGGGTGCTTAAGCCGGGTGGCCGAATCGCTATTTCTGATATTGTTGCAATTGCCGAATTTCCTGAAACTACAAAACATAATATTGCTCTTTATACTGGTTGCATTGCAGGCGCTTCCCCTATACCTGAAATCAAAAAAATGCTTCAAAATTCAGGTTTTAAAGAAATCAAAATTATTCCAAAGGATGAAAGCAGGAAATTTATTAGAGAATGGGCGCCAGGCAACAATATTAATGATTATGTGTTATCTGCAATTATCAATGCAATAAAACCATTGCGCCAATAGGGCTGTTTGATTAATCACCTTTAGATGATCCCAATTTTTACCGCTTTGAGCGATTCAAAATTTCATAAGGCCGCTTGACTTGGCAACTGAATAGGAATTTATAAGTTCAGTTTTTGTCTGTCATGGGCGTCCTGCCTGATCCAGATCAATATTCCTTTTGCTTTTCCAAAAAAGTTTGTATGCTTTTTAATTAAAAAAGGTTCTCCATGATAACAGCAAGCTGTGAGTATTTATGCAGCATGGAACCTTTGATGAATGAATCGTTTGTGCTTAAGAAAAGGGAGAATTGGTGAAAATTATGAAGATGAAACATGCAGGCCTTTTAACTGTCATTCTCTCAGCGAGTCTCTTTTTGACAATCAGTTCAGCCTTTGGCGAGACAGATAAAGAGAACGATGGCAAAAAGACCGATACGATATACAAAGTCAAAGTAGAGGTAAAAGAAGTGAAAAACCGGATAGTTGAGGGCAAAGTCCGTGATCACGTCATTCATATCGATCAGCCTAAGGAATTCGGAGGGGGCAATACTGCTCCAACTCCGCCTGAAACTTTGGCATTTGCTCTGGGGAGTTGTTTCGTTTCAACTGGGCGCTTAATTGCTATGCAGAGAAATATGAATCTGCGGTCTATTGAGGCCGTCGTCGAAAGCGAACTGTCTTTTGAAAAGGCTCTGGGAATGAGTCAGGAAAAAAGAGCCGGATTTACAGGATTTAAGATCATTGCAAAGATTGATTCCGACATGTCAATCGAAGATAAGAAAAAATTTCTTCAGGAAATCAGTTCCCGGTGTCCCATGTGTGACAATATTCTGAATACGACTCCTGTTACCTATGAATTAAAGGAGTAACAGTTTTCAGAAGGTGTTGTAGTTGCAACATTGTTGGACTCGCAAAAACAAAAAAGGCAACTGCGTCATGCCGGATTTGATCCTGCGTTTTTGTATATTCAGACACTTCTGATTCCGGCTCCCTGTTTTGACCGGGATAGGCCACGCCGGAATGACGGTAATCGGACTTTTTGCGACCTTGTCAACATTATGCAAATAACCCGGCGCTCAACCGGAAGGCTAAAAACCTGCCGATTAGATTTGTGATAGATCAAGGATATAAAAAAATGGAGTATTCAATCAGCCCAATAGTAACTGAAGATCGAAAACAAATAATTGATATATTCAACTATTATGTTGAGAATTCATTTGCTGCATATCCGGAATACAAACTGCCGTATCAGGCATTTGATATGTTCTTGCAAATGTCTAAAGATTTACCGACAGTTACCGCCAAAACACCAAAATGGAGAACTACTGCTTGGGTTCGGAATGCTTCGGACATTTAATCCAATGCCCGCATTTTCACATACAGCCGAAATAACCTATTTTATCAACAGCGACCACACTGGTAAAGGACTTGGAAAAAAACTGCTTGATTTCATCGAAAAGGAAGGACGTAAAAAAGGGATTACAACCATATTGGCAAACATATCATCTCTAAATACTGGCAGCATAAGTTTTCACAAGAATAATGGCTTTATCGAATGCGGGATATTTAAGAAGGTTGGGAAAAAAATGGTCAGATATTTGATACTGTATGGATGCAAAAAATGCTCTAACAAGGCAGATTAACTCGGATACCATATCAAGTCCGGCATGACGATGACGCCTTATTTTGTCTTTTTGATAGTCCTTCACAATTAACCCTCTTTTTTTAACAAGTTAATTAGCAGCAGACATGGTATTTATATTAGACTATTCATTATTAATTATATCTTAACTGCAAGGTCAGCAAAATATAACAGCTAAAAATGTTTCGGACCAGTAATTCGATGGCTTCGCCTATATATTAGGTTCGCACCGGATAAAATCAAAAGAACCGGGGAATGAATTGATGACCTACAATTTTTTTACGCTGTCATTTTCGGGAGAGTGGGAATACCTTGAGCCCGAATTTATAAAATCGAATTTTAGAGAATCTTTAATTCGAGTACGAACCGCTATTCTTATTGCACTATTTTTCTACGCTATTTTTGGATTCCTTGACGCAATTATTGTCCCTGAGCAAAAAATCATATTTTGGGCTATTAGATACGGAGTGGTTTGCCCAATTGCACTCATAGTACTTTTGTTTTCTTTCCGACCTGAATTTGAATTCTATGATCAGCCCTGTCTTTTTATCATGTGCCTTATAGGAGGACTCGGCATAGAGCTTATGGTCATTCTTGCGGATCCGCCTGCGAGCTACTCCTATTATGCTGGAATAATACTTATTTTCATAACCATATATACTTTCATAAGGATGCGTTTTTTTTGGGCTATGGCCTGCTCATGGCTTATTGTTGCAGGTTATGAAATTGGCGCTGTTTTTGCTGATACGCCTCGCATCATGCTGATAAATAATAATTTTTTCTTTGTTTCAGCCAATATTTTATGCATGCTGGCTGGCTATTCTATGGAGTTAAATACTCGCAATCGTTTTTTTTCTCGCTTCAGGTTGGAACAAGAAAAAAATAAAGTCATTCAAAACAATTTAGAGTTGGATCAACGGGTTAGAGAGAGGACTTTATCACTTTCAAAGGCAAATGAACAACTTTCAAAAGAAATTGAAGATAGAATAATCTCTGAAAATAAGAGAATAAAAATGGAAAGGGAACTTAGTCAGAAACATAAATTGGAGGCTATTGGAACGCTTGCCGGTGGAATTGCACATGATTTTAATAATATTTTGACTGCCGTGATTGGATATTCCGAGTTGTCAATGGCAACCCTGGATAAGAATTCTGAAGAATATGAGTATAATAAAAAAATTTTACAGGCTGGAATGAGAGCCAAAGAGCTGACTATGCAAATCCTCACATTCAGCAGACAAACAGAACGAAAAATGGAACCGGTGCAGCTGGGAAAAGTCGTATCTGAGGCAGTGAAATTGTTACGTGCATCAATTCCATCAAACATAGATATTGCACAAGAAATTGAAAGTTCAGCCTTTGTTATTGGAGATGAATGTGAGTTTCATAGAATAATAATGAATCTGTGTACAAACTCATACCAAGCATTTGATAATAATAAGGGAAAAATTTCTGTAAAAGTTGAAGATATTTTAATAGACAAAGAATTCTTAGATACAGGTGATCCCTTAACTCCAGGAAGCTATGTAAGGCTGACGGTGAGTGACACAGGACAAGGTATTATTCCGGAAGTAATTGAAAAAATTTTTGACCCTTTTTTTACTACTAAAGCTGTTGACCAGGGAA
The DNA here is from genome assembly GCF_000426225.1 of Desulforegula conservatrix Mb1Pa. Taxonomy (NCBI): domain Bacteria; kingdom Pseudomonadati; phylum Thermodesulfobacteriota; class Desulfobacteria; order Desulfobacterales; family Desulforegulaceae; genus Desulforegula; species Desulforegula conservatrix. The sequence continues at coordinate 75,571 of NZ_AUEY01000001.1, read as the reverse complement.
CTGGTATGGGCCTTTCCGTTGTCCACGGCATCGTAAAGCAATACAATGGGAAAATTCGTGTGTATAGCGAACCAAAGCACGGTTCAACTTTTATGATTTATCTGCCAACCGCTTATTGGGAAAAAGCTGACGGCCAGGAAGTGATTCTTGCTTCTTTGCCTGGAAACGAACGCATATTGATTATTGATGACGAGGCGGAGATAGTTAATGTCGTAAAAATGCAACTAACCTCACTGGGATACAAAGTGAAAGGGTTTAGCAACAGCCTTGAAGCTCTATCGCATTTTTCCAGGCATTCGGCTAATTTTGATCTGGTCATTACTGATCTGAATATGCCTTTGATGTCGGGGCTTGAATTATCAGAAAAACTTATAGAAATTAAAGGTGATATTCCTATTATTCTATGCAGCGGTTATAGTCCTAATGTCGCTTCTGAGAAAATGAATTCAGTTGGTATTATAGATTTCATAATGAAACCAATGACATTGCAGACTCTTTCAACGGCAGTTAGAAAAATATTGGATAACAGAAAATTCATCCCAAACGAATAATGATGATATAATTAGGCGTGTGTTCAACGTTACGATAATCTTTATATTAAAATGCTAAGGAGAGAATAATGGAATCTGCAACAGGCTTTTTATGGAGCATCTACGAATATCTTGCAAAATACGGACTTAACCTGATTTCTGCCATACTGATTTTTTTTATTGGCCGCTGGGCGGCAAAAGTTGCCACCAGCATCACTGAAAAGGTTATGATCAAGTCAAAGGTAGAGCCGACTCTTATATCATTTGCAAAAAATCTTCTTTATATAGCCCTGATGGCATTTATAGTCATCGCAGTTCTTAACAGGCTCGGGATTCAGACCGCGTCCTTTGTTGCCGTTCTCGGCGCTGCCGGCCTCGCCATCGGGCTTGCCCTCCAGGGCTCTCTCTCAAATTTTTCAGCAGGAGTTCTTCTCGTGCTTTTTCAGCCCTTTAAGGTGGGAGACGAGATCGAAACAGCCGGATCAACGGGCATAGTAAAAGAAATTCAGATTTTCACCACCATAATCGAGATGGCGGACGGGAAGCTTGCCGTTATACCTAATTCCAAGGTTACTGCTGACAAGATCATTGTGTCGCCAAGAACAAAATAAGTGGATATTCTTGTATGTTTCGATGGCATGCCTTTGCTGCATGCCTTTTATTTTGTCTCGTTTTTTAAGTGACCATGATGGCATTTCCGCTGGAAAAAATGATTGACCTAAAAAGATTGCAGAAGCTCTTTGATCTTCATTTCAGACAGCTTGGCATATCATCTGCTTTGATCGACTTGGATGGGAAAATATATGCTTCGAGTGATAATCAGGATATCTGTTCCCTTTTCCATCTGAAAAATCAGGATACTCTTAAAATTTGTTCCCTGGCATATGAAAAGGCAAACGCTCAATTAGCTTCTGGCTTGTCTTATATAAACAATATTTGCCCTTTGGGACTGATGAACATAATTGTCCCGATCAGAATAAATGGCGAACATATAGCTAATTTTATGAGGGGGCAGATTCTTTTTGAAAAACCGGACGCTTCAGTTGTCAATTTTTTTAAGGATCAGGCTCAGAAATGGGGCTTTGAAAGCAAGGAATATCTTGGGGCACTGGATAGAGTCCCTGTCATATCCGAAGCCCAGATGGATATTTTAAGGGAAAGACTTCTTTTGCTTGTCGGAATGATTGGGGAGATGGGAGCTTTTTACCTTAAAGAGAATTCGGCCAAGGAGGAAATGCTTAAAACATATCAGGAACTCGAGAATGAAATAAATCTGCGCAAGGCAGAGGCTGACAAACTCTCCCAGATAATAGACGCAAACGCTATTTCCACATTTGTAATTGGGGCGGACAGCAGGGTTACTCACTGGAATAAGGCATGTGAACTTCTTACCGGATATTGTAGTCATGATGTCATTGGTACGGACAGGCATCAAGAAGTGTTCTATTCCTCAAAAAGGCCCTTGCTTGCTGATCTTCTGCTCAGAAATGCTTCAATGGATGATATTTTCGGCTATTATGGCGGAAAAATAAAAAAAACGGGCCAGAGTCCTGATTCTTATGAGGGCGAGGATTTTTTTCCTGAAATAGGCAGCAGCGGAAAGACTCTTTTTTATACCGCGTCTCCTCTCAAAGACGGTAATGGTCAGATAACAGGCGCAATTACAACACTTCAGGACGTTACTGAAATCAGAATGGCCGAGCAAGAACTCCGGGCCAGTGAAGAGAGGTACCGTCATCTTTTCGAATCGGCGAATGACGCAATACTTCTTATCAAGCATGGAATAATAAAAGACTGCAACCAGAAAGCCCTTTTTCTTTTCAGGTGCACAATGGATGAACTGATAGGGCTTTCTCCACTTGATATTTCACCTGAAATACAACCAGGAGGAGAAATATCAAGTGTCGAGATGGAAAGAAAGACAAATATCGTATATCAGGACATACCTCTTACATTCGAGTGGCGCTTCATAAGAAAAGAAGGGACTTCTTTTGATGCAGGTGTAAGTATTTCTAAAATAATGATTTCTGAAAGTATCTACGCTCTTGCAATTATAAGGGATATCAGCTCCACAAAGCAGCTCATAAATGCCCTGAGAGTGAGGGAGGCGGAGCTTGATGAAAAAACAAGCTATCTTGAAAAGGTTAATCAGGCTTTGACTGCATCCCTGGATCATCGAGAAATTGAAAGGAGGGCGGTTGAGGAAAGCTTTTTGTCCAATCTGAAAAAATTTGTTTTTCCTTATATTACAGATCTTGCAAAATGCCGTCTTGATAACGATGCAAAAGCATATTTGAACATAATAGAAAGCAATCTTAATGAACTTGTTGCACCTATTTCAAATACAATTTTTTCAAAGTACATAAATCTTACACCCACAGAAATAAGAATAGCGGACTTGATCCGAAGTGGCAGAAATACCAAGGAAATTGCTGATATACTCGGGCTTTCGCCTAGCTCTGTCCAGTGGCACAGAAAAAATCTCCGTGAAAAATTTGAACTTACAAACAAAAAAACTAATTTACAGACTTTTCTTAAAGCCCTTTGCTGAAGTTCGGATCTGTTATAGGGGGTTTTAGCCCCTCATTATACCTCTGTTTATCCCCTGTTGTAATATCATCCATGATTGAGATACTTAATAAACCGATTTTTTGGAATATTGATTTTCTTCAAGCCAGCTTCCACGAAAAACGACATCTGTGCAACATCTGATTTTTATGTGCGTGATGCTTTCCAGATCATCAATGGTAACTTTCTGAACATAAAGCGGTTTGAAATAATATTTATTTTCCAGATCCCCAGGATGATTTCAGCTCTTATTCTGAGGATGTACCCAGGACTGAAGCCTACTCACATCAGATAATGCCCGAAATGATTCTGAAAATGTTTTTTGAGTTCAAATAGATTGAGTTGCAATAATATAATAGAGGGTTCAAATGAATGTGAATTTTAGATCAATCAGTTTCAGGCTTATGGCAATCGGTTTTGTTTCGGTTCTTGTTCCGCTCGCAACCGTTGGAATTATATCCGTATCAAAGTCATCTGACGCCCTGATGAAACTGTCAAAAGAAACGGTTCAAATGGTCGCCCAGGATCTCTCAAGTCTTGTAAATAAAACCTTAAATGATGAAGTTAAGCTGGCCGGGACTTTTTCCTCGGCCCAGAACATCATCAAGCACATGGGCATAATCACGCAGAACGGCGGGGAGAATAGTCCTGAATCAGTCAGAATCCTTTTTGATAATCTCAAGAAAAAATTTGAGAAGATGGGTGACTCTTACCAGGGGATATTTGTCGCAGATACTAAAGGTAATATTGTCACTGGAATTCTTGAAGGCGGAAAGGAATATAAGGGTATAAACATTTCTGACAGCAATGACTTTGCAAGGGCCATGAAGGGGGAAGACACATTTGTCGGAGATGTAATAACATCCAAAGTCACTGGAAGCCCGATACTCACCGTTGTTTCAACTATAAAGTCGGATCAGGGTCAGGTAATAGGCGTTTATGGGGCAGTCATCAAAGCCGAATATTTTTCACATCTTATTTCAGACAGGAAGATAGGTGATACAGGCTATGGATACATGATCAACGGCAGCGGGACTGTCATTGCCCATCCCAAGCAGGAATATGTGCTGAAGCTCCAGGCTTCCACGTTAAAGGGGATGGAAAGCATTAACAGCCAGATGCTTGCGGGCAAATCAGGCGTTGAGTCCTATGTGTTCAATGGTGTTCATAAAATCGGAGGATTTGCCCCTGTTGGCATTAATGGCTGGTCAATCAATGTCGCCCAGGATTCCGAAGAATTTTTGAGAGCAGCCAGTTCAATTAGAAATGTCAGCCTTATAGTTGGCTTTTTTACAATGCTGATAGTCGGGATAGTGATCTTTTTGTCATCCAGAGCCATCGTCAATCCAATCAACAGCGCGGTGGAAGGCCTTAAGGATATTGCCAGCGGCGAGGGTGACCTTACCAAGAGACTTGATGTCAGAACAAAGGACGAGGTGGGCGAGCTTGCCAGATGGTTTAATATATTCATGGAAAAGCTTCAGGGCATAATCAGGGATATTTCAGGCGGAGTCCAGACCCTTGCTTCGTCATCGACGGAGCTTTCGGTAATATCTGAGGGTATGTCAGTGTCAACAGGAATTGTTTCGGAAAAGGCTGTGGCTGTGGCAGCAGCGTCTGAAGAAATGAGCGCAAGTATGGGCAATGTCGCAGTGGCAATGGAGCAGTCCGCGGCCAATACTAATATGTTGGCGACTGCATCGGAGGAGATGTCTTCGACAATAAGCGAAATTGCCATAAATGCCGAAAAGGCCAGAAATATCTCAGGTCAGGCATCTCAAAAGGCTACATCAGCATCCGTAAATATTGATCAGCTTGGTCTTGCCGCCAACGCAATAGGCAAGGTCATAGAGACGATCAGTGATATTTCCGATCAGGTAAATCTTCTGGCTCTTAACGCAACAATTGAGGCTGCCAGGGCAGGAGAGGCGGGCAGGGGATTTGCCGTCGTTGCCAATGAAATCAAAGAGCTTGCAAGGCAGACTGCGGATGCTAGCCAGGATATAAAAGGGAAAGTTGAGGGTATTCAGAGAACCACATCTGTGACAGTGACCCAGATATCTGAAATAGCAGGTGTCATCGTAGAAGTTAACGAGGTTGTGTCTACAATAGCAGCCGCTGTTGAGGAGCAGTCCGCAGCCACAAAAGAAATTGCCTCAAATGTTGCCCAGGTTTCGGCAGGGATTCAGGAGGTAAATGCAAACGTTAATCAAAGCTCTGGGGTGGTGTCTGAAATTTCGGGTGATATTGCAGGTGTGAGCGCTTCCATGTCTGATATGTCTGCGGGCAGTAATCAGGTAAATACGAGCGCCCAGGAGCTTTCAAGGCTTTCTGAGCAATTAAGGACAATGGTCGACCAGTTTAAGGTCTGATGGTATTTGCGTGAGGCATAACTACTCTGGCCTTTTTCCCGTCATTCCGGTGCAGGCCTGAATGACGGGAATCATTGAAAATACTGGATGCCGGATCAAGTCCGGCATGACGCTAACTCCATTTTTTTGATTTTTTGCGAGTCCATCAATTTTAGATCAAGACCTTATTGATTTTATGATCTCCTGAAGCCATTCCTTCATCAAAAATATTAAATGGCTATCGGAATAATAAAACCACCCACACTTAAAGAGAACATATTATTGAAAAATGCAAAGTCATGATTTTACTTTGATAAATGGTAATTTAAGAAAAATCACATCTTTATGCTCTCTTATTGTTATACTCGCAGGTCTTTATTTTGCGAGTCTCAAAAGTTATATTTTTTTTCATTCTCTGATTGAGATAGCAACCATTTCCGTTGCGTTTTCAATGGTAATAATCATCTGGAATTCAAGGCAGTATCTTGCCAATTCATGCTTGGCGTTCATAGCGACCGGTTACGCTGCGGCAGGAATTGCTGATCTTCTTTATTTGCTCAGTTTACAAGAAGGCTCAGGAATTTTTCATGAGCTTGGGTTGAATCACGCTTCACAGTTTTGGATCTGCGCCCGTTATATCCAGGCATTTACGTTAATGCTGGCCCCCTTCCTTTCAGAAAAAAAAATACGTATCGACGTAATTTTTACCGGCTTTACTCTATTGGCATTTTTGCTTGTCTGGTCAGTGTTTTTAGGAGTATTTCCTGATTGTTATCTTGAAGGTAAAGGGTTTACTGATTTTAAAATTATTAGCGAGTACTCAATAATCATAGTCATGCTGGTATCTTTGTGCGGTTTTATTAGAAATCGTTCCGAGCTGGATGTGAAGGTCACTGTCTATTTGGTTATGTCTATAACATCAACATTTCTGTCAGAGATAATGTTTGCCTCTTCAATGAATTTTTTCGGATTTGCAACAATGGTCGGTCAGTATTTTAATCTTATAGCTTTTTACTATATATGCAGGGCAATCGTTGTAACCGGTATCAAAGAGCCTTATTCACTTATTTTCAGAGAACTCAAGGAAACCGAAGACAGTCTTCGCTCTGCAAATGAAGAAATGGAAGAACGAGTTCGGCAGAGAACCCTTGATCTTGAAAAATTGAATCATGCGCTTAAAAAAGAGGTGAATGAACGAAAGCGTGCAGAATACGATCTTTATAAGAGCAGGAGCATGCTCGCTTATATTTTGAACTCAATCCCCCAGGCAATTTTCTGGAAAAACAGTGACGGAATTTTTCTTGGCTGCAACAAAAACTATGCAAGGGCCGTTGGTCTTGATGATCCTGGGGAAATAGCCGGAAAAACCAATTTCGATCTGCCCCAGCCGAATGAGGATGCCCGGATCTATATAGCCGATGACAGTGAAGTCATTGCAAGTAAACACGCCAAGCGAAATGTCATACAGCCTTTTCAGCTCGCAGACGGTGGCCGCGTATGGGTCAGCGTAACAAAAATTCCCCTGATTGACGCGACAGGACTTGCATACGGAATTCTCGGAGTATTCGAGGACATAACTGAACGCAGACAGACAGAGGAAAAACTTCGGATGTACAGAGAGCATCTTGAAGATCAGGTTCTTATTCGTACTGCGGAATTGGGGGCGGCAAGGGATGCTGCGGAGGCTGCAAATCTTTCAAAAGGGCTTTTTCTGGCGAATATGAGCCACGAGATAAGGACTCCTTTGAATGCGGTTATCGGTATGGCCAGCCTGGCCCTTGATGGAGAACCCCAGCCCCGGCAGAAAGACTATTTGGAAAAAATCAGGTTTGCGGGCGAGTCCCTTCTTGAGATAATTAATGACATACTCGATTTTTCAAAGATAGAGGCTGGAAAGCTTGAAATGGAAAATGCTGAATTCCGGCTTTCGGATGTTCTTGATGGCATAAAAATGATTGTCGGACTTAAAGCAAAGGAAAAGAATCTTGAATTTCTAATTAATATTGCTCCTGATGTTCCGAAAACACTGATTGGTGATTCTCTGAGGCTTGCCCAGGTTTTGACCAACCTATGCAATAATGCGGTTAAATTTACTGATAAAGGAGCAATCACGGTTTCGGTTCAGGTCTTGCCGGGCGATGACCATGACAATCGTGTTACTCTCCTTTTTTCTGTTCTTGATACAGGGATAGGGATGACTGCCGAGCAGGGTCAAAAACTTTTTGAGCCATTCACCCAGGTTGACACATCAACCACAAGGTTATTCGGCGGGACAGGGCTTGGGCTTGCCATCAGCAGACAGCTGGTGGAATTGATGGACGGAAAAATCTGGTTTGAGAGCACTCCAGATGTTGGCAGCGAGTTCTTTTTCACGGCTGTGTTTGCAGTTGAAGAAGAAAATCAAAAGGAGATAGCGGAAGAAAAGGCCATCATAAGTGGCAAGCGAATAATGATAATTGATGATAATGAAGTTTCTCTTGATTCATTTCAGGCGTTTTTTTCCTCTTTGGGCTGTGACGTAATAGTTGCAGGCTCTGCTGAACAAGGGCTGGATAAGTTTGAAAAAAATGGCGGGATCTTATTTATCGATCTCATTGTTGTTGACTGGAAAATGTCTGGCCTTGATGGGGTTTATGCTGCAAGACTTATAAAAAACCACAGGAATTACAATCCAAATACCAAGATATATCTCACCGCGGATTCAGGATTCGAGTATCTGAAAAATATAATCGAGCAGGACAGCCTGGACGGCTTTTTACAAAAACCAATTACTGTTCAGGCTCTTTTCGAGGCATTGAAAGATAACCCGGCCAAGGGATCAGCCCAAAAAGCTGAAGTTCCTTGGAAAATAAGAATGACTGATCCTGATGTTTCCCTGAGGGGTAGCAGAGTTCTCCTTGTTGAAGATAATCGATTGAACAGGGAGGTCGCCATCGGATTTCTTTCAAAATGGGGAGTGACCGTGACTTCTGCTGAAAATGGGCAGCAGGCGCTTGATAAATTGGATGTTCAGAATTTCGACGCTGTACTCATGGATATTCAGATGCCGGTCATGGATGGTTACGAGGCTGTAAGGCTCATACGCTGCCAGCCCCGTTTTGAAAATCTTCCGATAATAGCCATGACTGCCCATGCAATGGCCTCTGACAGGGTAAAATGTCTTGATGAGGGCATGAATGATTATGTGACAAAGCCAATCGATCGTTATGAACTGTTTATAATTCTTGGGAAATGGCTCTGCTCTGCCAGAATTGTTGGGGAAGATATACCCCTAATTACTGACTGTGAGACTTGTGATGAAATAGAATTGCCCACTGATTTGCCAGGAATATGCGTATCTTCAGGGCTTAAAATGCTGGTTGGGGATAGAAGCCTATACCGGGAGCTGCTTTATATGTTTACAGAAGCATATTGTGAAACCGGATACGAAATAGAAAAAGGGCTTGCGTGTGGAGATAGAGAATCTGCGGGCAGATTGGCGCACTCCATGAAATCCGTGGCAGCTACAATCGGGGCCGCAGAATTGTCAACTGTGTCCGGGGCACTTGAGTCAGCCATTGATAATGGGGTAGCTTCTGTAGATGATCTGATCAGCTCTTTTAACAGACACCTGGGGATTGTTATGGATGGTTTGAAAAGAGAGTTCAAAACTGAAGAAGGGGGGCTTGAAAATATTGAAGCCGAGCCTTTTTTTGTCGCTTAGCAGTTAAACCTCAATTGCCATTTTTGCATATTATTCCATTTCTATTTTAGGGATCGTTATTTGTATTTTAGATATTTTTCATTATTATTTTTGAAATTATAGTAAGTGTGCTTTCTGAAGAGTTTTTTTGATAAAGACTGCTATTGGAGGCAATACTAGTGGCTAATACGGATTCAAATGGAACAATGTCAATGGCCGATGTTTTGCGTGAAATGGACATCGACTTTCTGGTATCGGGTGAGTATGGCATAACCGTTGAGGATGCAGCCAGATTCATTGGAAACAGTCATTTCGTTTTTCTGGATGTAAGAACAAAGGAAGAACATGATCATCTCGTTTTTACGTTCGCGCTTCATATTCCTTTGAGCGATTTGCCTGACAGGGTTGATGAGGTGCCAAGGGATAAATTCGTCATCCTTTTCTGCGTTTCAGGATTCAGAGCTGCAATGGGCTATGCATTCCTGAGAACCCAGGGCTTTGATGAAATAAAAGCCCTGAAAGGGCGACTGGATGAACTTGCAGGAGCCATGACTCCAAACAGATTTTACAGACTTGGGCCTTAGACTTTGGATCTGGTTTGTAAAAAAATGGTTTCAGAAAATATCAGTAATGGAATTCATCTGATAAATATGTTAGTTCGATAAGTGAGTTAAAGTAGTCAAATTAATATTATTAGTAGATTAAAATTGACAAGGTTGCAAAAAGTCAAGAAATGCGTCGGAGTCATGCCGGACTTGATCCGGCATCCAGTATTTTCAATTACTTCTGTATTCCGGCCTTTGCCGGAATGACGGTAATCGGACTTTTTGCGAGTCCATCAAAATTCAGCGGTTTGGCTCTGAAAAGGGCCGAATCTGAAAAACAGGTGTGGCACCATAGGTTTGAAATTATTTAAAATTCGCACTGCATTCTTCGGAAACAGCAGGCGGGTTCGCCTTTTACTGGTATCAGTGTTTTCGTATCAGCCATTCTTTCGAATCGTAGTTCTTCGAGTAAAATCCAGGATAATCATTACAGCTCATTTTTTAAAGCTCATGAAATATAGAGTCGGGACAGTTGCGTCATATATTTTCATGAGCTTTGTTTTTTTTAATTATTCAGAACCTTTGCTGGTTTTGTCTGGCTTTGATAACTGCACGTGCCTTGTGCTTTTTTAAAAGGGTGTATGTGAAAACTGATCATTGAAACTAATAAAAAATACTTTAATTTTACTAGTTGTAAAAAAATATGAGAACTACGGGGTAAATGTCACTTTGAATTGATTGGGGATATAGTTATGGAGAATGGAATGGTTATAACCAGACTGACCGTGGTGTTGACAGTGCTTGCGGTTGCCGTAATCCTTTATGGCAGCGTCCAGGCGTTTGATCAGCCATCTCAGGATTCCGGCCAGAAAAGGGCTGACATCATAAAAATAGATGGGATGAAATCTTTTGGCAATCTCGAAAGATCCGGGGTCGTATTTCTTCATGATCTTCATACCAGCGCATTGCAGAAAGTTGACAAAGACTGCACCGCCTGCCACTTATCTGACAACAGCAAGCTGTCCCTGAAATTTAAACGCCTGAAAGACACCTCTAAAAATGAAGTCATGAATATTTACCACGATAACTGTATTAGTTGTCATGTGGAAGTGGCAGGCAAAGGCGATAAATCAGGACCAACTACTTGCGGCGAGTGTCATGTAAAAACTTCCGCTTATGTTGCTTCTGGTCAACCTCCGACTTTTGACAAATCCCTCCATTATCGTCATTCAAAGAGTCAGGAAAACAAATGCGAGCTTTGTCACCATGAATACGACAATAGCACCAAAAAACTAATATATAAGGAAGGTCAAGAAGGCTCCTGCCGGTATTGCCATAAGGATGTAAACGAAGAAAACCGGATGTCCATGAAATCGGCATCCCATATTGCCTGCATAGATTGTCATCAGAAAACACTTAAAAATAAGATGGAAGCCGGCCCTGTTCAATGCGGCGGCTGTCATGATCCTGACAGCCCGAATACCATCAACCGGACTGACATTAAAAATATTGTCGATGTTCCACGGATGGAGCGCAAACAACCTGATTTCACGATGGTCAAAACGGATGTCAATGACAAGGAACAAAAGGGCGTCATGGATTCAGTGCCTTTCGATCATAAGGCCCACGAGGGATACAATGATTCTTGCATTGTTTGTCATCACAAGGATTTGACCTCCTGCTCAAGTTGTCATTCCATTGAAGGGAAAAAGGAAGGCGGGTTTATAAGTCTTGAACAGGTTATGCATAATCCTGATGCAAAAGAGAGCTGTGTCGGATGCCATGAATCTAAAAAGAAGGATAAAGATTGCGCAGGCTGCCATGAATTGATGGGTAAGCATTCTAATAATTCCTCCAACTGCGGCAAATGTCATATGGAGCAGGTGGGTAATATGAAGGAAGCAACTACGTCTCACAAGTCGAAAACTGACAAATCAGCCAGGCTTGCCGAGATGATGCTGAAGTCAAGGACTCCGATTACCGCCACATATAATGATGAAGATATTCCCGAGAAAATACTAATCAAGGATTTATCGAATAAATACGAACCCGTTGAATTCCCGCATCGGAAGATCGTTAAGGCGCTTGTTAACAATATTAATAACAATAAATTAGCCAGTTATTTCCATGCTGAAAAAGGCACGATCTGCCAGGGATGCCATCACAATACTCCTCCTGGCAAACAGCCGCCGAGATGCGTAAGCTGTCATGTAAAGCAGGCTCAGGATAAGGGTTCGTTTAAAATTGGCTTAATGGGGGCATATCACTTGCAATGCATGGGCTGTCATAAGGAAATGGGAATGGAAAAACCTGTTTCATGCACAGACTGTCACAAGGAAAAAGCGCATGAACCGAAAAAATAATGATACTAAAGGCTGAATCTTTTGAGGTATTAAAAATGTCCATTTCACGAAGAAAATTTCTTGGATTGATAGGCTCGGCTGGAGTTGGTACAGCCGTGAGCAACTCGGTGTTTGCTGCTTCTAATAAACATTTTACCGGTTATCCAGAAAGCTTTGCCGTATTACATGACTCGGTTCGGTGTGTCGGATGCAGGCAGTGTGAAGAGGCATGTAACAAGGTCAATGATCTCCCAGAGCCTGATCAGCCTTTTTCCGATGCCTCGGTATTGGATAAGAAACGGAGAACAACTGCAAAAGCCTATACAGTGGTAAACCGTCATGATCGTGCGAAGGACGGCATCGCGCCAGTATTCAATAAAACCCAGTGCAACCACTGTCTCGAACCTGCCTGTGCATCCGCATGTTTTGTAAAGGCATTCAAAAAAACAAAGACCGGAGCAGTGACATATGATGCAAGTGTATGCGTTGGATGCAGATACTGCATGATGGCCTGTCCTTTTGACATCCCAGCCTATGAATATGACAATGCACTTTCTCCCAAAGTGGTAAAATGCACCATGTGCCAGCCCAGAATCCTGGAGGGGAAGCTGCCGGGGTGTGTTGAGTCCTGCCCAAGGGAGGCTCTTGTTTTTGGGAAACGCGATGATCTGATTAAAATAGCCCGTAATCGTATAGCCAGATATCCGAAAAATTATGTGGATCATATCTATGGCGAGCATGAAATGGGCGGAACGAGCTGGATGTATCTGTCAGGAGTTGCTTTTCAAAAGATCGGTATGCGCGAGGATCTGGGAATAAAACCAGCTCCTGAACTTACTTCCGGCGCTTTGAGCGTGGTTCCGATGGTGGCGGCTCTCTGGCCTGTTCTGCTGACCGGGGTATATGCCATTACAAAGAGAAAAGAGAAAATTGAAAACGAAGAAAAAAATCAGGCAGTCAATTCAGCTATTAAAGCGACTAAGGCAGTCGCGGAATTAAAGATCGGTGAGGCTCTTGCAAAAGCTGAAAAAGAGCAAGAAGAAATCGTTGAAAAAGCTGTCAAAAGTGCGGTCGACAATGCCGTCAAAGCCAATACAGAGGAGGCTGCCTGATGGACGAAATTGCCATTATTGCACCAGAAAAGAGGTTGTTTACTCCATTTAATATTGTTTCCGGAATAATAGTTCTGATGGGGTTGATTATTACTGTAATCCGTTTCACAAAAGGACTCGGTGCCGTAACAAATCTTTCAGATTATAATCCCTGGGGAATATGGATCGGTTTTGACCTGCTGGTGGGGGTCGCGCTTGCCGCTGGCGGGTATGTCACTTCTGCGGCCGTATATATTTTCGGATTAAAAAGATTTCATTTTGCTGTCCGGCCTGCCGTGCTTACCGGATTTCTGGGGTATCTTTTCGTAGTTATAGCCCTGACCTATGACGTGGGAAGGCCGTGGCGGCTTCCATATCCGTTTATTATGCAAAGCGGAACAACGTCACTTCTGTTTGAAGTCGCAGCCTGTGTGTCTTTGTATCTGACAGTCCTGTTCCTTGAATTCTCTCCTGCTGCTCTGGAATGGCTCGGACTGAAAAAGGCCCGCAAACTGGCTGTAAATCTGACAATAGTGCTGACCATTTTCGGCGTGATCCTCTCCACCCTCCACCAGTCTTCGCTCGGAGCCCTTTTTTTGATAGCGCCGTCCAAGCTCCATCCGCTCTGGTATTCTCCATACCTGCCTGTATTTTTCTTTATTTCAAGCATTGTTGCCGGGCTTTCCATGGTGATATTTGAAAGCTCTCTTTCGAGCAGGTTTTTCATAGACAAGATGGACTCTGCCCATATAGCAGGAAAAGATCAGCTCATACTGGGATTTGGAAAGGCTGCCTCAGTTGTTCTTGCCGGATATTTTGCCATAAAGGTTATCGGCGTTTCTGCCGGAGACAACTGGCATCTTCTTGCAACGCCTTACGGCATATGGTTTCTGGTGGAGCTTTTAGGATTTGTCGCTCTTCCTTGCCTTTTGTATGCCATCGGAGTCAGGGACAGGAATCTTAAACTGATCAAATGGACATCTCTTCTGGCAGTTCTCGGAATTATTCTGAATCGTTTTAATGTATCCCTGGTTGCCTTTAATTGGCATCTTCCGTCAAATGAAAGATATTTCCCTCATTGGATGGAAATCGGGATCTCCTTGTTCATAGTTACACTTGGGATTCTTGTCTTCAGGTTTATAGTCACCAGAATGCCGATTTTTTATGAGCATCCTGACTACCCTGAAGAACATTAAAGCTGAACACAATATGATTTATATTATGCAGATTCGTAGGGTGCTCAAGCTCTAAGGCTTGCGCACCAGAAGCGTGTGCCTCCGGGGAGGCAATTTTGAGGCCCTAAACTAATTAAGTATTTGTCTCAGACCGTTTGGGTTATCTTTAAGTGGCTGAAGCGAGTGCCTCCGGCGGGTCGCTTTTTGAAAAAAGCTCCGCAAAAACTTTTAGGTATTATGGCATGGCAGGGTAAATTGTAGAGCCATCTGAGCCGAAAAAGTTAAACCATGAAGTTTTGAGGGAGCAGACTTTTTACAAAAAGTTCCCAAAAATCATGCGCCTATAAATTGAGCTGGATTCTTCTGCAAATAAGAAACCGTATATCTTTTTAGTTTTCAACATTTAGAGGGACATAGCCAAACAATATGATTTATACTTTGCAGGAATATATGGCGAGAACAGAAGGCATCACGTATCTGCTGATACCTTTATTTCTGGTTGGTTTTGTTCTTTTCTGGAGATTCTTGAACGGAAGGGAAGACGAAAAAACGGGCGATCACCATTTTCATCCAGATGCTCATTCGGACGAGCATCACGAACACTATAAAGGTCATTACTAAAGGAAAAAATATGTATCAATTTGTCACCGGCCCTCTTTTATGGCTTTCTTTTTCAGTTTTCCTTATAGGCGTGATTTTTCATATTGTGCAATATATCAAGGGACTTGACTGGAAACAGGACAGGGTCGCCTATACCCAGCATATCCCATTTGGTTTAAAAGGAGCTTTGCGCTCAGTTTTATTCTGGCTGTTCCCTTACGGCACACGAAGCTGGAGAAATAACCCTGTTTTTACCTGTTTTATATTTGTTTTTCATATAGGTCTGGTGATCACACCGATTTTTTTGCAGGCCCATAATCTTATTCTGAGGGAAAGGTGGGGATTCAGTCTGTTCACCATTTCAGATTTCTACGCAGATATTCTGACTCTTGCCGTGATTGTTTCGGCCGTTTTCCTTATTATCAGAAGAATTGCCCTTGAACATGTCAGATTCATAACCAGCGCATATGATTATCTTCTGATAGCAATTTCGGCAGCGCCTTTCATAACCGGAATGCTTGCCTATCATCAGGTTTCAAATTACAGGTTCTGGATAGTTGCCCATGTCCTTTCCGGGGAAATCATGCTGATTGCAATACCATTCACCAAACTGTCCCATTTTGTTCTGTTTTTTATGTCCAGGGCTCAGATAGGCATGGATTTCGGAATAAAGCGTGGGGGGATGAAGAAGAATCTGTCCTGGTAATTCAATTCGCCTTCAAAACGATACCTGCTTTGGCCGTGTCGTCAACTTAGATAAGTTCGGGGAAAATATAAATTATGCCTGAAGGAAAACTTTGCAATAAAAAGCCTGTGGAAACTCTTGGGGAACTTCAGGCCTTGCTGGCCGACAAGAGCGGGAAACAATATTACGAGGAGATGAAAAACCTCGATGTTGATCATGAAGCATTATGGGAAACAATCCGGAAAACATGCAGATCCAGGATGAAAACCTGGCTGAAAATATGCTCTCACTGCGGGCTTTGCGCAGAATCATGTTTTTTGTACCTTGCCAACAACAGAGATCCCAAACAGGTTCCTTCTTACAAGATTCAATCCACACTAGGCGAAATCATCAGACGGAAAGGGAAAGTGGATAACGACTTCATGCGTATGGTGATGGATACCGCATGGTCAAAATGCACCAACTGCAACCGTTGCGCCATGTATTGCCCGTTTGGCATAGACACAGGGGTCATGAACGGATATTTGAGGGGGCTATGCTTTTCCCAGGGTTTTGTGCCTTGGGAAATGAAGATCGGCGCTGGCATGCACAGGATATATCAGGCGCAGATGGATGTCACGTCCGAGGACTGGGTGGACAGCTGTCAGTGGATGGTTGAGGAAAACGAGGAAGAATGGCCAGGACTGGAAATCCCTATCGACAAGGAAGGCACGGACATCATGTACACGGTCAATGCCAGGGAGCCAAAGCATTATCCAGAAGATATCGCCGAGGCCGCCATTTTGTTTCACATCGCAGGTGAAAACTGGACAGTGCCGAGCGTAGGATGGGAGGAAACCAGTCTCGCCATGTTCGCGGGCGACTGGGCCGCCTGCAAGCTTCAGGTTGATACTATCTATGCCGCCATGAAACGCCTTAGTCCCAAAAAAATGGTCGTAACCGAATGCGGTCATGCCTACCGCGCCACGGTAATTGAAGGGCCATATTGGGCCGGATACGAAACAGGGGAACCCCCAGTGGAGTCTTTCCACTATGTGGAATGGGTGGCGGACGCTCTCGAGTCCGGCAAACTGAAGCTCGATCCGTCCAAAAAAATCAAGGAGCCTGTAACATATCAGGATTCATGTAATTATATCCGAAACGGGGGGCTTTCTGACCACGCAAGAATCATCATGAGCCATATCGCAGAGGATTTCAGGGAAATGAAGCCGTGCAGGGAACATAATTTCTGCTGCGGCGGAGGCGGTGGATTCAACGGCATAGGTAAATATAGAAAGGAACGAAATATAGCGTTGACCGTAAAACGTGATCAGATCCTTGCAACTGGTGCAAAATTTGTGATCGCCCCCTGCCATAACTGCTGGGATGCCATCCGTGATATGGAGGAAATCTATAAAATCGGGATAAGATGGAGCTTTCTGAAACCCCTTCTTCTTAAAATGGTTATTGTGCCGGAACACCTTAAAGCCTAAGGCTATGTGTCCTTTATTACCTGGCTGTATTGGCCATAAATACCAGATGCGAAGGTCGGATTGGATGCCCTTTGTGTCCGTTCCGACATTGATCATGATGCCTCAGGGGAGGCAATGTAACCCTTATAAACCAAAGATAAACAGGAATCATAAGGACATTTAATGACACCTCTATTATGGCGAGTGCCTCCGGCGGGTCGCTTTTTGGAAAAAGCTCCGCAAAAACTTTATGGATTCGTAGTAAAAAAATATTTTTTGGCAACTCGCGGGTCGTTTCAGAAACAAAGCTGGGCGTGATCTCGAAACATTCAAACTATGGCGATGTGAAGTATGCTTTTTAGCTTATGCCCTGAATTGCATTCCCATTATAAAAAATATAGTTCTTGACAGCATGACTCTTATAATTTTATATGACTGATATGTCAGTCAATACATCGGATAAATCAAACACCAGACAGGCGATATTCGATGCCGCCATAAAGGTTTTCAGGGAGAAAGGATTCCAGAAAACCAGGGTATCGGATATTGTTTCTGCTGCCGGAGTTGCCCAGGGTACTTTCTATCTGTATTTTCCTTCCAAGGACGAAATTGCACGCCAGATATGCAAAGGCTTCATGGTTAAATTCCAGGGACTTCTTGATGCTGATAGTGATCTTTTTGAGGCTTCTTCCAAGGAAGAACTTGAATCCAAAATTAAATCCATAATCAAGGGTGCACTTGAGGTCTTTGCAAGGGATTCGGAAGCTGCTGAAATTGTTTTAAGAGAGGGGATAGGACACGGAGGTCTTTTTAAGGAACTGTATGAGGATCTGATCGTTCAGTTCATCAGACTTCTTGCGACAAGATTAGAAAACAGCAGGGGCAGAGGAATGATCGAAGCATCTGATCCCGAAACAGCGGCTGTGTTTATTGTTGGACTAGTCGAGCGCAGCTTTTTCTTTTTCATGCTTGTTTTGAAAGAGCTTGATGTGGAAAAAATAGCCAGTGACATGACGGATTTTATTCTTAACGGACTTTCAATCAGAAAATAGAAGATCTTTTTTAAGGATGATTGATGACTGATTTGTCAGTTATTTTTTTGATAATGTATATGACTGATCTGTCAGTCATAAAATGAGCGCAAATTTTCAAAGGGAACAGAATGCAAAAGACCATCAATCTTTTAAGGGAGTTCTCAATCCCGCTGATTTCAGGTGTGGTAATAGGTCTGATCTGGGCCAATGTTTCGCCTGATACCTATCATCATATTAATGAAAGTAAATGGCTCTGGGGGCTTGATTTCCATTTTTTAGTAAATGACATTTTTATGGTGTTTTTCTTTGCCATGGCCGCAATTGAGATCACCAAAAGCTTTCTTCCCGGTGGCAATCTGAATCCGGTCAGAAAAGCAATAAATCCCATAATGTCGACGTTTGGTGGAGTTATCGGGCCTGCCATTGTTTATGTCACTCTAAATTATTTCATAGGATCATCGGATCTTGCAAATGGATGGGGGATTCCGACCGCAACAGATATTGCCCTTGCATGGCTGCTTGCCCGTTTCATATTCGGAGCAGGGCATCCAGCCGTATCTTTTCTTCTGCTTCTTGCAATCGCTGATGACGGCATAGGCCTTTTAATCATCGCAATATTCTATCCTGATCTGAATAACCCTGTCGCTCCTTTATGGCTTTTGTTGCTTCTGGCGGGAATTTGCATCGCCTATATGCTCAGAAGATTCAATATCAGAAGCTACTGGGCATATCTTATCTGTGGAGGGGTGCCAGCTTGGGCAGGTCTTTTCAAAGCCCATATGCATCCT
This sequence comes from Desulforegula conservatrix Mb1Pa, assembly GCF_000426225.1. NCBI lineage: Bacteria > Pseudomonadati > Thermodesulfobacteriota > Desulfobacteria > Desulfobacterales > Desulforegulaceae > Desulforegula > Desulforegula conservatrix. The sequence goes on along the minus strand of NZ_AUEY01000001.1, from coordinate 56,729 downwards.
GCTCTTGCCCTTGTTTTTATAGTTCCTTTCATGCCCTGGCCTGTGAAATCAACAGGGGAAATATTCGAAGAAGTCAAAGATGATCATTCAACAATGGCCAGCTTTGAGCATGACTGGAAAACAATCGTAGATTTCGGCCTCCTGTTTTTTGGAATTTCTAACGCAGGTGTTGAGTTTGCCAGAATTTCCACTGCGACCTGGCTTGTATTCTGCTCTCTTCTGATAGGAAAGACGTTCGGAATATTTATTCTTGGCAGAATTGGAATGGCCATGGGGTTTCCATTGCCGGACAGAATGGATTCAAGATCGCTTTTTGTAGCTGCCAACGTTGCTGCATTAGGACTTACTGTGGCTCTATTTGTCGCTGGTCAGGCTTTTACCGGGGATGTCCAGGGAGCTGCAAAAATGGGAGCCCTTTTCAGCGCGGGAATATCGATGTGCGCTATAACTCTCTCAAGGGTTCTGAAGATAGAGAAGATAGAATAGGAATAGATCCACAAACTTAATCCGGTTCTATGCAGGCTATGCATTTGAATCGGTTTTTTTGAAGCAGTACATGACTGATGAGTCAGTCATATAATCATAACCCTTTTGAATGGATAATGAGAATGAAAGAAAAACAACTTTCCAGCCTGATTGTGCCTTTGGCCAGGAGATTCTAGCTTCTTGTTACTGCTTTTGCTGTCCTGACAGGAATTCTGATCTACGGAACAGGACGCTTGAGGATTGAAAACGACATAATGTTCATGCTGCCTGATGAAAACGATGCAAAGACGTTTTTTCTTGATGCCCAGGAAAAATTCGGATCATCAACCGGAGTTGTTATTGCCATTGAGACTGAAAAAGGCATTTACGATAAAGATCTGCTGCAAAGAATAAAAACTGCCGGGGATCTGATTTTAAGAGCCAATCAGCAGATTCCGGCAAACAGCATAAAAGAACTTGTTCCATTAGGAGACACCCAGGCTCTTGTCCTCACATCATATCTCCGGAACCGGTCAAAGGAAGAGGGGAAAGCTTTCAAGTTAGATACGCCAAGTCTGTCTGACAGAGGTTCTCTCGCCGAGGCCCTTTCCGAGTCTTTGCCGTCATATCTTTCTTCTGGAGATACAGAGCTTCTTGTTTCAGAAACTGCGGAAGCCGTATCTTCTGCCATAAAAAAAGATCCTGGGATCGCAGGAAAACTTGCAGCAGCCGTTACAGCACCAACAGACAAACGCGGGTTTAACAGAGGCGTGTGGGTTGATCAAATATCGTCATTAATGGAGACAGATACTGTCTGGCCGGAGTTTGACGGATTTGAAAGTATTGATGCCTTTTTTAAAGGAAAAGGATTTGAAGATGTTTCCTCATCACGAATCTTTTCCAGCCTTCTTCTTGAAAGAGGGATTGCAGACCCTGCGTCGATTTCAAGATTCATTTTCTCACAAAGAAATGAAATTGTGGCTGCTGGATCAACAAACGGTTTTTATACAAATCTTGCAAACGCCATATCTTTGGATTCAGGCGAAAGTTTTGCACGGGAACTTTCGGAAACAATTCAAAAGGCTCCAAAACAGATACGGACGGGAAGGCTTTTTCAGTCAGATGAAAATGCTCTGGCGAGCCTCAAACAAAGGCTTAATTCCTGGTCAATTTTTAAGGGAACGCTTTTCTCGGAAGACGAAAAAAGCACCCTTGTTCTTGTAAAGACTGCGCCAAATCTCGACAAGGCAAACAAGGCTCTTCTGCTTGACGAAATAAGAAGAATTCTTGGTTCTGTATTCAAGGATTCAGGTTTTAAGTATCATATCGCAGGCGAGCCTGTTGTGGATGATGAAATCGGAGAGCTTATGGTCAAAGATATCAGGAGCCTCTTTCCCGTCGTGACTCTTATAGTGATGGCCTCTCTTTTCATCATGTTCAGAAATCTGCCCGGAGTGTTTTATCCGCTTCTTACGGTCATGATTTCTCTCATATGGTGCGCAGGCTCGATGGGATACGCGGACGCGCCTGTTTCAGTTGTCGCTTCTGCGCTGCCAGTGCTGCTTGTTGCCGTAGGCACAGCTTACGCCATTCATCTTACCCATTCTTTTCAGCATTATGATGAAACAGGCTGCAGCCAGATTCAGAAGGCCGAACGCATCCTTGATCTTTCAGGAAAAGGCGTCATGATGGCGGGGCTTACCACCGTCGCAGGCTTTGCATCTCTTGCCACAAACAAGATAGTTCCTTTAAGGGATTTCGGAATATTCATGGCCCTGGGAGTTGTCTTCGCCTTGATGATCACGATGTATCTTGTTCCATCCATGATGATCAGATTCGGGGAAGGTAAAAAGTCCCAAAATATAAAGAATCTGGATAAAAAAGCTGATGTTCCACCAAAAGCTTACAGCCGGATCGTAAATGCTGTGTCATCATTCTGCTTTAATCGCCCCAAAACTGTCATTGCAGCTTATTCCATAATCCTTGCCATTTCGATAGCCGGGCTTTTCATGCTCAAGGTCGAGATGAACAATATCACCTTTTTCAAGAAAGACTCTCCGATCAGAATAGCTGATACTTTTGTGAACAGCACATTTGCTGGAACAGTTGGCTTTTCGGTTGTCATGACAGGTCAAAAGCCTGGTGATGCCATTGATCCACAAATTGTATCCGTGATCGGAGAATTGTCCGATCGATTGATTAAAGAAAATCCTGAAATCGGAAAGATCATAAGCATTGCGGATCTGATCAGGAAAATGAATCAGGCATTTTTTTATAATGATCCGGCTTATTACAGGCTCCCCGTAATAAATGATCTTTCTGGTGAAAAAAGCCATGCCGCGCTTCAGTCCCAGTACGAAGCATACATGGACAAGTATCAGAAAAAAGACACAAAAAGCCTGATTGACAATGAAAAAAAAGAGACGGTTGTTGCCGTCCAGATGAGGACTTCATCGAGCTCTGTCGTGGAAAGGGTTGCCGCAAACGTAGAGTCCATTCTTTCCGGCCCATTGGGAAAGCCCCTCAGGGACAAGGGTATGACCTTCAGATGCACAGGCACGGGCTCCATGTACCTTGAGGCAAACAGGCTGGTTGTGTCTGGCCAGCTCTGGTCAATCGTGGTTTCAGTAGTGCTTGTCTTTTTTGTGGTCGCATGGATCATGAGATCATTTATTTACGGGTTTTTCAGCCTTGTTCCCCTGACAGTAACCATAATGATCAATTTCGGGATCATGGGATTTTTCAATATTGCCCTTGATGTAGCAACATCCATAACAGCCTGCGTCGCCATAGGCATAGGTGTCGATTACGGAATTCACTATCTTGTCCATTATCGGGATTTCAGGAAACAGGGACTTGATCATGGAGCCGCTGTCCTTGCAACAGCTGCGGGTTCTGGTGAGGCCATAATTTTCAATGCAGTGGCGGTTGCAGCCGGATTTATAGTGCTTCTTGCATCTGCTTTTGTTCCCCTTGTCAATCTCGGAATCCTTATCTCTCTGACCATGATCAGCTCGGCTTTTGCTGCGATGACTCTGCTTCCTGCGTTTTTGAGCCTCGTGGAATCAAAGCTTCATTATACTGCCGAAAAGACGGTTGCGAAGGATTCGCAGGATGAAGAATTCATGTCAGGCGTTGAAGGGCAGGTGGCTGAATAGATGATCAAAGCCATCGTAAATATGCAGTTTGCTATCTTTGAACGACACCATTTGCAAAAGGTGTCTTTCAGGCTTTTACCCACAAATTTAGAGGTCTTGGAATCAATACGGTCAGGATTCCTTCCATATTTTCTGACCAAGCCCGGCAAAAAAAGAGAGAAGATAGAACAAAACAGCTCAAAAAAACCATAAGTTTTTTGCGGAGCTTTTTTTCAAAAAAGCGACCCAATGGAGTCTGATGGTTTCAATAAAAAAATATAACAGGGAGATAATAAAAAAATGCTTAGAAGGATAATTTTAGCGGAAGCGATGATTTGTATTTTGATGGCTGGTTGCGTATTTGCGGGAGAACCAGGGCAGTTTGACGCTGCAAAGGCAAAGGAAGACGGCAGGGCCATTGCTGAAAAAGTTGATGAAACAAACAGGCCAAAGCAGGATTTGTCCATAAATGCCGTTATGAATCTGATGTCCGGTGGTTCAAAGACCGACACACGTCAGCTCGTGATCCGCCAGAAAAATTACGGAGCAACAGACCGTTATGCATTGAGATTCATGGATTCCACAAAACGCGGCGTGACTTTCATGACAATAGAAAACCAGGGTGCTGATAATGACCAGTACCTTTATATCCCTTCCCTCGGCAGATCGAGAAAAATTGCCGTCAACGACAGGCAGAACGCATTCGAAGATACGGACTTCAGCAATGAAGACCTCGGAGGCAGGAAGATTGACGACTATAATTACGAGCGCAAGGCAGACGTCGCATTTTCCGGAACAGACTGTTACAAGGTTGAGGCTGTTTCAAAGGATGCCTCTGCCAAATATCCCAAGCAGATAAGCTGGATAGACAAGAATTCGTTTGTTCCGCTTCAGGTGAAATTTTTCGGGAAAGAAGGGACTCTTGAAAGGGTTCTTGTGGCCGGAGACATCAAGAATGTTAAGGGAATCAATGTTCCATTCAAAACAGCGGCAAAGGATCTTAGGGCTAATCATTCCACATTGATAGAAGTTTCAGACGTAAAGGTTGATTCAGGAATAAATTCTGCGGATTTTGACAAGGAAAAGATGGGGGAAACATGGAAGTAGATGGTAGAAAAAATTCGGTTAAGATGGTTTTGCTTTTTATAATGTTGTTTGTTTTGCTCCCATGCGCAGTTTATGCAGCTGAACCTGGCGGTGATGAAGAAGATTTTGGCGCCTTGCTTGAAAAAACATCAAAGGCTGATGCAAAACCGGCAAAGACGGTCAACATTGAATCAGGCGGCAGCGGCAAGTTTGAGGGAGAACTGAGACCTTCTGTCTGGTATGAACTAAAGGAACCCCATGATTTCAAAACAACCGACAGGCTCGATCTTCTTGCTGAAAAAAATATCGCGAATTTTAAGTTCCTTGGAAGATTCAGGAGTGATTATCAGAATCTTGAGCAGGATGAAGAAGTTTCTGCTGATTTAAGGGAGCTATATGGCCAGCTTAATATGGATATAAATGGAACTGATTCCATGTCCTTTTCAATTGGCAGAAAAATAGTAAACTGGGGTAAAGGCGATGAAATACGGCCGATTGACCGCGTATCCCCGGAAGATCTGACAACATTCCTCTATTACGACAAAAATGATCGGAAGACCGGACTTCCGGGTTTGTTCCTCGAAGGCGCCTTTAATGGCGGAGTAAGGATCGAAACATTCTGGTCTCCGGTTTTCAATCCTTCAAAAATGCCGGAAAAGGGCGGGTACTTTGAGCCTCCGCGCCTTGCCTCATTTTCTGCCGCAGGTGGCAGAATTGTAGATGAGGACGAGGAATGGACATGGAAAAATGATGCATCAATGGGAATGAAATTCGCATTTCCAGTATCTACCGCAGATGTTTCGCTTTATGCCTGGCGCGGGCATGATCCGGCCCCTGGTTTCAGGGTTTCGAAGTTTACCACCATGATGCCCATTGCCCAGCCTCCTTATTATATGGAAATCCCGCCAACTCCCATCGAACTTTCATATAATCATCCGACTGCGGTGGTGTTTGGCGCTGATTTCGAGAAGGTTGCAGGCGATTTTGTTCTGCGCGGAGAGGCTGCATACCAAAGCGAGGGCGCATTCATTCCTGTAAAATATGCTTTAGACCCTATGCTTCTTGCCCGGTTTCCTGAAGGTTTAGAGGAAATGAACAAGGGCCAGATTCTTTTTGGAATAGATAAAAACGATCTTCTGTTCAGGAATCTTTTCATGAACATTCAGTATGTGGCAGAATTCATCCCGGAGCATAAGGACTATCTCGATGCCGAAGAACTCAGCCAGGGCCTTACCTTTACATTGAAATATTCGGCATTTGATTCAAAAATTAATGCCATGTGGAGAATAATGGCTTATCTCGGAACCCACGACAGACAGAATCAGCTTGAGCTTTCCTATAAGCCTTCAAGCTGGTCCCAGCTTACAGTAGGCGCATTTTTTTATGACGGAGGAACGCTCAACGATCTTTTTGGCCAGTTCAATCAGAAGGATTTTACATTCATGAGGGCGAGTTTTATTTTTTAGGGGAACTTGGGTGTGTAATCTACCAGCCTTAAGCGACGGCTGATGTAAAAAATTTCAAATTATTCTCTTTTCATACAGGGGACTCAAATCTGATAGCCTGAGTTTCCTAAATCTGCCCTATTCTTTTGTCTGCGAGGCCATATTATGCCAAACGGCCATATCACATGGTTTAACAAGAGGCGCCCTCTTTTCGGTTATATTGAGGCTGAATGCGGTAAAGAAATCTATTTTGACGCTACATCAGTCAGCAGCGACTGTATCAGAGCTGATTTTTGCGTGGGCGCGGAGGTCAGCTTCGAGACAGAAAATCTTGATTCAGGCGATATAGCGTGCAATATTAGATTTCTGAAAAAATATTCTAAAGGGCGCCCTAAAGTGAACTATACGATAGAATCTCTGCTTACTTCTGGTGACAGAATAAATTCTGGCAATCCTCAATAATGTTTGTTTGTCTATGGAAAACAGAGGCTAACCTGATAGTTGTTGGCTAATTTAGTTAAGCACTATTCTGATTGTGCAAGCATTGCCGGAAATGGCCAGATTGAAAGTCATTGGCGCATCGTTTTGAAGCCTTTTTTAAGAATTGCTCTGGCTCCTGGAGGACTGATGAAGTTTTTGGGTTTTGTCGCTGGTTTTACTCTTTTTGTATCTTTAATAGCAAGTGAGTCATTCGCCTTAGGCCCTGGTTTTGCAGGCGTTACCGCAAACGCAGATACTGCTGAAACGGTGGTAACCAATCCTGCCGGAATGACGAGATTCAAGAAGGCAAGCGGATACGGAAGTCCCATGGTTGTATATATGAAGAGCGAGACTAAAATTACTGAAACCGAAACAGGGCGCAAACAGTCATTGAGTGATGAGTCCGTGATTCCGGCTCCTGGTTTTTCATATATTCAGCCTATTGATAAGAAATGGGCCATAGGCGTTGGGCCGAACGCGGTCGCAGGGCTTGGAGCATCATACGACAACGACTGGCTTGGCCGTTATTTCCTTAAAGAATGGTCTCTTAATTTTGCAGGAATTGCACCTTCGGCCGCATATAGAGTGAACGACAAGCTTTCCGTAGGAGCCTCAATCCCGCTTATGTATTCCATGTACTCGCTGGAAAAAGCCATTTTCAATGGCGCAGACACCAGTGACGGTTCATTTGAGCTTGAAGCAGACGGATGGGGCGCTGGAGTTAATCTTGGAATACTATACGAACCGACAAAAATGACTCGCTTAGGCCTTGTATACAGATCAAAGGTTTCGGTCAGCATGGACGGAAGCCCGGATCTGTCAGGCATAACCGAAGAAAGGAGACATCTCCTTAATCAGGATGTTTCCTTTGATACAGGCACTCCACAGGTTCTTGCCGGGGGCATCTATCATGAATTTCAGAACGACTGGTCATTCTCTCTTGATGTCGCCTGGGTTGATTTTTCTGATTTCGGATTTGAAGAGGTAGAGATCGGGGATTCCAGTATAGCGACAAGACCTGCGGATTATAATGATCTGTGGGCAGCAACTCTTGGGGTCAACTACAGACTTTCATCCCAGATAACACTCCAGAGCGGAGCATTTTATGTTTCTGCTCCAATGGATGAAGAAGACCATACCGTATTCATGCGCTTAGACCAGATATGGGGAGCAGGCATGGGATTTGATTACAGATACGGCAAGGGGAAAAGTCTGTCCTTTGATTTAACCTATGTGCAGTTTGGCGATGGCAGATTCAATGTTCAGGATGTTCCTTTGGCAGGTAGCATAGAGGGGGCATACACGACAAATTACGCTCTTGTATTTGGAATTGGAACCAAATGGTGATCATGATTTATGAAATGGTGAGGATGGTGAAAGACGTTTGAAGTTTTGTAATCATTATGCATGGAAGGACTACTTTTTAAATGAGTTTGCTGCTTGCTGCGCAAAGGGTCTGAAAATCTGGCAGCAAATATTTGGCTGCCAGATTAGTTAATTATGACCAGTATTATTATTCGGCGCCCAGAATTATTTCACCGACTTTCCACGAAAAAATTCCGTATCTTTTCATGACTATCCTCGTTTCATTATCTTTTTCGGTTGAAATTACCATGGAAAATTCATTCAGAGAATCGTAGTTGCTTCTGGCCTCCATCAATATTCCTGACAAGGCCTTTTGTTCGCCACCGCCAACTTCGGCAAGAGTCGGATCTACTTTTTTGTTTTTGAACTGTTTGTAACCTGTCATCATCTTGAAAATGCCTTCAGGGGTGACAGCTTCATCAAGCATCGGCTCTGTCAGTTTTGATACATAGGCTTCAGCCAGGGATGCAGTCGGATCCCCTGCCTTTGTTTTACTTTGCAGTATTTTGTCGTCGAACTGCTTTTTAAGGCTTTCGCGGAGTGAATCATAGTCAATGTAATTAGCCATTTCAGCTGTATCCTGTTGTTCCACGGCTTTTTTAAGATTGTTTACGGTCAGAAACGGGCAGGCAACTATATATACGACGAGGCAGGTAATAAGAAATAGGATATTAAGTACTATCGCTTTTGTAGCGCTTGGTTTCTCTTCAACATAAATGTCCATTTTTTTTCTCTGGGGCGGCTGTTCCTCTCCTTCGTGATGTTTTGCCTCAAGAGCAATGTGTTTGCTGATTATTACCCCGCATTTGATGCAATCATCAGTTGGTGATTGTGCGCCGCAATTTGGACAAATCATAGAAGCCTCCCTGGTTTTTAAATTTGATATAAAGCCCTGAATTCCTATTTAAATTCGAAAAGATAAAACCTTAATGCAATTTTCTATAATTTTAAAAGTATTCTGACGAGTTTGTCAGTCTGTTTAATCTTTACTATCATACCGATAATTCAATGATTCTAATTTGAGAATAAGGAGATATTAATAAGTATTGGATCTGATGTTATATATATGATTTTATATGCCTTTTTGTCAATAATCGAGGATGTTGCTTTTGCATGGTTCAACACAAGTTTATTCCCCGTAAAATTTGAAAATTTTTGAGGAGAAAGGCTTGTAAAATCACTTTAAGCCATGTGCCTTTCAGTTATAGCCTGATTCTTAATTTTAAAGTTCTGTGAATGCTTGAAATTCCCGATAAAAAAATCTATTTATACCTTTTTAATAAAAGGCATCTGTTTTTTTAATTAAGGATTAATAATAAAAAGGGTCTTAAAATGGCAACAACCCGGTATGATGTTCTGATTATTGGCGGAGGTATCTCAGGAACCTCGCTTCTTTACGAGCTGGCAAGATATACGGACCTCAAGGCAATCGGTCTGGTTGAAAAGTACGACGATCTTTCCCAGGTCAATTCTGCGGCAACAAACAATTCACAGACCCTGCACTGCGGGGACATCGAGACTAATTACTCGCTCGAAAAGGCCATAAATGTGAATAAGGCCGCCCGCATGCTTATAAACTATGCCAAAGCCCAGAAAAATACAGCCGGGTTGATGACGAAATATTCAAAGATGGTTCTTGGAGTTGGGAAAAAGGAGTGCGATCTTATCAGGAAAAGGTTCGAGCTTTTCAGCCCCCACTTCCCGAATATGCGTTTGTGGGAAAAGGAAGATATCGCCAGGATCGAGCCTGCAGTCGTAGACGGCCGAAAAGAAGAGATTGTTGCAATAGGAGTTGAGGGTGAGTACACAGCCGTGGATTATTATACCATGGCCCATTCTTTTGTTCAGAATGCTAAGAAAGAGACCGGAAAGACAGTCGATGTCCGCCTGAATGAAGCAGTCATATCGATCCGTGAGAAGAATGGGGAATATGTCGTAAAGACCAGAAAAGGTGATCTTCAGGCACGATTCGTCGTTGTCTCTGCTGGCGGACATTCTCTGCTTTTTGCCCAGAGCATGGGATATGGCCATGAATTCAGCTGCCTTCCTGTCGGCGGCTCTTATTACTTCACGCCTCAGTATCTTAACGGAAAGGTATATACAGTACAGAACGACAAACTTCCTTTTGCCGCAATTCATGGCGATCCTGATGTCACGACTCCAGGCCTTACCCGCATCGGGCCTACGGCCCTTATGCTTCCAATGCTTGAGCGCTACAATATCAGCACAGTTGTCGAGTTTTTCAAGGTTCTGAAACTGGACAAGTCTGTGTTCAAGGTGCTTATGGATCTTTACAGCGTGAGCGACATCAGAAATTATATTTTCAAGAATTTCCTGTTTGAGATTCCATTCGTTAACAGACGGCTTTTCCTTAAGGATGTAAGAAAAATAATGCCTTCGGTGAAGCTCAAGGATCTTCAGTTTGCAAAGGGTTTCGGTGGTCTGAGGCCACAGCTTATTGACAAGAAGAAAAAGGAACTTCTTTTGGGCGAAGCAAAGATAAACACTGGGAAGGGTATCACCTTTAACATGACTCCTTCACCAGGAGGTACTGTTTGCCTCGACAATGCTTACAAGGATCTGAAGATTATTGTGGATTTTCTTGGTTGCAGCTTTAATGAAGAGCTTTTCAGGAAAGAGCTTGTGAACTGAAAAGAGTCAGTCATTATAAAAGGCTATCTTCCTGTTAAATACTGAAATATTATTGTTTAAATAAGTGTCTAATATTTCAACTTAAATCTGCCGGCGGGCCGCTTTCTGAAAAAAGCTCCGCAAAAACTTTTAGATATTATGAAAGAGCGGAGATAAGAAAAAGTACCAATACGTATTGCTATCATAAACACATTAGGTTTTTGAGGGGGTTGGGGAACTTTTTTCAAAAAGTTCCCCAAAATCAAGAACGATAGAAAAGTCTATTATTTCGTTTTCCAACAACTAAGGCATTGTAAAATAATAACATAGCTATTTTAACAACATGTGTTAATATTGGATCATGACTAGTGAATTAAAAATCAGAGAACGTTTTCAGAATCTTGAATGGACGCTGGATGAGCGATTAAGGCGCTTGCATGCTGCTTCCGAAGCGAAAGCAATTGGCCATGGAGGAATAACGCTTGTAAGTAAAGCGACAGGAGTAGCTATAGGCTCGATAAAGCAAGGTCTGAAAGAGTTATGTCAGCGACTGGAAAACAAGAGTGGCGGGCGCCAGCGAATAAGACGAGAGGGTGCTGGTAGAAAAGCTACCGTAAAAGTGAACGCAGCTCTAACCGCAGCTTTGGAAAGCCTTGTGGAACCTGTAACTCGCGGTAATCCTGATTCATCCTTGCGCTGGACCTGCAAAAGTCTGAGACAGTTAGAGTCTGAATTGAAGAAGCAAGGACATATTGTCAGCCACACATCGATAGGCGATCTGCTTAAAAATCTGGGATACAGCCTGCAGGGCAATCGTAAGACACTGGAGGGAAGCAGCCATCCTGATCGCAACGCACAATTTGAGTATATAAATACGATTGCGGAAGAGGCGATTAGTAATGGCCAGCCGGTGATTTCAGTTGATACCAAGAAGAAAGAGCTGGTTTGGCAATATAAAAACGGCGGAAAGGAATGGCGACCTCAGGGAGATCCAGAAAAAGTTAACGTGTATGATTTTGTGGATAAAGAGTTGGGAAGAGCGAATCCATACGGTGTTTATGATCTGGCAAACAACACCGGATGGGTAAGTGTCGGCACGGATCACGATACGGCAAGCTTTGCCGTGGCAACTATTCGAAGATGGTGGTTTGCAATGGGGGCTCCACTCTATAATGATGCTAAAGAGCTTGTAATCATGGCGGATGGAGGCGGCAGCAATGGCTCCCGCGTACGACTTTGGAAGCTTGAATTGCAAAAATTATCTGATGAACTTGGCATTCTCATAAGGGTTAGTCATTTTCCTCCAGGAACAAGCAAGTGGAACAAGATTGAACATCGATTGTTTTCGCACATAAGCATGAATTGGCGAGGACAGCCATTGATTAGCCATGAAGTAATCGTCAACTTGATTGCTGCGACCACTACTCAAAAAGGATTAAAAGTAAGGGCAAGTATCGATTCTAAACTTTATCCCAAGGGCATCAAAGTTACTGATGAGGAATTTACGGCAATACGCATTCAACGTGATGATTTTCATGGTGAATGGAACTATTCCATTATCCCCTTCATCAAACAAACGGCCATGTAATTATTTTACGGGCCCTTAGTGGAACAGAGACTAAAATGGCCGCATGGATTTTTCCTGCGGCCTGATCAAAATCCGTTTCACCCCATCCTCTTTTATGCTATCCCTTTGCCTGATTAGAACAGCTTGAACAACCCAGCAGAGAGACATGATACATGAAAATAGCCATAGCCCAGATAAATCCTACAATCGGTGACTTTAAAGGTAACGCATTAAAGATAGTCGAGTTTTCTGAAAAAGCTCTGATAATGGGGTGCAACCTCGTTGTTTTTCCGGAAATGGCTCTTCTCGGATATCCTCCGAGGGATCTTCTGGAGCGCTCTGATTTTGTGGATGCCAATATTGAGGCCCTTGAAAAGCTTGTGTCCAGAATCAAGGGCATCGGAGTTGTTCTTGGTTTTGTTGACAGAAAGGAAAAGGATCTTTTCAACGCAGCAGTTCTTTTTGAAGACGGCAAAATTATCAAAAAAGCTTACAAACAGCTTCTTCCTAATTATGATGTCTTTGATGAAAAAAGATATTTTCATTCAGGCGGGCCGTATTCGGCATTTTTGTATAAAGGCGTAAGCATGGGCCTGACAATTTGTGAAGATATATGGAATGACAAGGATTATTTCCAGACTTCGATGTACTCCGTGAATCCTGTAAGCCAGCTTGCGGAAACCGGTGCGAGCCTGATGATAAATATTTCGGCTTCCCCTTACAATACAGGCAAAGAAGACTTGAGAAAGGAAATCCTGAAGAATATTGCAGGAACATATGGGATGAACATAGTCTATGCAAACCAGGTAGGCGGCAACGACAGTCTTCTTTTTGACGGCATGAGCATGGCTTTTGACGTTTCCGGCAGAATGCTGTCAAGGGCGTCTGATTTTGAGGAGGATATTGTTTGCGTTGATTTTGCGGCAGGCGAGGGTGAAATTCATTCTGTATCCGAAAATGAGTCTTCATCCGTTTTCAAGGCACTTTCATGCGGAGTGCGGGATTATGTACGCAAATGCGGATTTTCAAAAGCTGTAATCGGGCTTTCCGGCGGGATCGATTCCGCCATCGTAGCTGCGGTTGCGGCAGATGCACTTGGCCCTGAAAATGTTCTGACCGTATTCATGCCTTCCGAATATACTGATAAAGACAATTTTGAAGACACTGAAAAGCTTGCCGCAAATCTTGGGACAGAGCGAAGGATAATGCCCATTAAGCCGCTTTTTGAGGCCTTTTTGACAGCCCACGGAAATCTTGATCCAGAGAATCCGGGGATCACGGAGCAGAATCTCCAGGCAAGAATCAGGGGCGTCATTCTTATGGCAATTTCAAATAAGGAAAACCGCATTCTTCTGACAACAGGTAACAAGTCTGAAATGGCGACCGGCTACTGCACTCTGTATGGAGACATGAATGGAGGGCTTGCAGTAATCTCAGACGTATTCAAGACCAAGGTTTATGAAATATGCAATGACCTGAATAAGAATGGGGAGATTATACCGCAAAGAATAATTGACAAGGCTCCTTCAGCTGAGCTCAAACATGACCAGAAGGATCAGGATGATCTGCCTGAATATGATCTTCTTGACAAAATCCTGAAGCTTGCGGTGGAAGAGTTTAAAGGAATTGATGAAATTGTTGAAGCTGGTTATGACAGGAAGATTACCGAAGATGTGATGCGCAGGATAATGAATAACGAATACAAGCGCCAGCAGGCTCCTCCCGGCTTAAGAGTGACAACCAAGGCGTTTGGACTCGGACGCAGATTCCCCATAGCTCATAGGTTCAGATAAGGGTGCTTGATTATTCAGGAATGAAGCGAATTTTGGAATGCGAACTGATGAATTTAGATTTTTGATTATGGAGAAAATATCCATAATCAAAAATCATGTTTCAAAAATATTTACGGTTCGGTTGTATCAGCCTGAATATTCGCCATTGTGATAAGCCTGAGTCTAAGAGCACGGCGGAATAGTCTGACAATTTTTGAAGTGGGAAGATTATTTATAAGTCTCCAGGCTTCACGGAAATCTGACATTTCTTTCCGTGCTTCCAGTGCATCGTTTTCATCTTTTTTTCTGCTGGCATATGCTGCGAAGTCAATGGCGTGTCCCATAATTTATCTCCTTTCGTTCTTTCTGAATGGAGTCGGTTTCAGACTGTTAAAACTCTGAAAAGGCTCAGTATGAATTTATGAATCGGAATAACACCTTGAAAACTGTAGGAGCAAAAACAGTGCCGGGAATAATAAAAAGAATAATAAATATTGCCAGTTCAAAGGCTGGCGATTTGATTGACAGGTATGCCGATCAATCAGTTTATGGAGAAAAAGGGCCAGGAAAAAAATACCATGAGGACGAACATTATTCGTCAGAGGATGGACAAAATTTCAGTCATGATACTTCATATGAGAGAGGGCGTTCTGGTTTCGGAGGATATCCGCCGCAGGTTGTCGAAGATTTGAAAACCTTCGGACTCCAGCCTCCGTCAAGTTTTGACGAGGTTAAAAAGGCCAGAAACAGGGAAATAAGAAAATATCATTCAGATAGGTTCATGCATGATCCTGAAAAGCTGGAAACATCCAAGCAGATCATGCAGATACTTAATTCCGCATATGAAAGACTCGACGACTGGTTCAATAATCGGCGTTCCTGACAGTTATTTATGCAACCTTCAGAGTTTCAGATGCTTCCTGCACAAACGATGCTGAATCAGAGGCAATCCTCATCATATCACCAAGCTCGAGCCCTATGGCGTCTATGGCTTCATTTGAGACAGGGGCGTGCTCTTCATCCAGTCCCATCCCGCTTTTTACGGCAAGAATATTTGCAATTGAAAGAATTGTGGACAGGGTAGGGCTGTTTGTGTCTCTGTCAGGTGTATGATGATACAATATTGCATTGCTCAGGAGTTTCGGGAGGTTCCATGTTCTGCAAACTGCGTATCCTGCCTGGGCATGATCAATACCAAGCAGATCCCTTTCAACATTTAGCATTGATACTTTTTTTTCGCCCAGTTTCCGCGCGAATAGTTCTTTTTGTTCCTGGACAAAAGGATCCAGCACCAGTTTGCCTACATCGTGGATCAGTCCGGAGGTAAATGCCTCGCCCTCAAGGGCCGGATTTATAGCCTCTGCTATCTGCCTTGCGGCCGATGCCGTAAACAGGGAGTGCTTCCATAGGGTCATAGCGTCAAAGCCATAGCCTTTAAGCTTTGAACCCAGCATTTCCACACTTCCGACTATTTCGAACATATGGGCAATCTGGGTAAATCCCAGGATGTGCGCGGCATGCTTTAGTGAAGCTACCTTGCCCTGCATTCCATAATAGGCTGAGTTGGCGAATCTTAGAACCCTTGTTGCCATTGCAGGATCTGTTTCAATCAGGGTCGATATATCGGAGAGTGTAGCGTCTTCGTCTTTGAGGAGTTTTCTTGCCTTTAGGACAACGTTGGGAAGAGGTTTGATTTTTTTTACATGATCAATGATCTTTTCTACAAGTTTGTCTGGTTTTTCTTCCTTAGCCGCCTCTCCCAGTTTGAAATCGCTAGGAGCTTCAGTTGAGTCTGAAAAATTCAGGATGATCTCATGCCCGCACTTTCTGCAAGGGAAAATCACCTTGGGGCTTGGAGGCGAGAAGTTCTCGCTGAGTTTGTAAGGCTTCTGACATTTGGGGCAGTCGAATTTCATAAGCATTTTATTATACTCTCATAGATTATGGGCGCTTATAAAATGAGCGCCTCGTGGTTTTATGTCAGGCAGAATAGAGAAAACAGGTAACAGATTGCAAAAAACCAAATCAAAAACATAATCCGGAAAAACGGGCGCAGAAAAAATGCGCTCTTAACCCCTTAAAGGCCATTAAATAAGCCTTTAGAACTTCATAGCATAACCCACAAGAAACATATGATGCTCTTTCCCCCAGTCATAGCCGTTATCCTTTTCGAATTCCATGTCAGCAAAACGGTAGTCCAGGGTTACCATGGCATTTTTGATCACATGGAATTTCATGCCCATTCCGATTTCGAAATAAGTGTCGGTATCTTGAAAGCAGAGTGGTTTGGGGGCTGCAATAACTGAAAAACCTGTTGTTATTGGTATTGGGACAGGATTCATTTTACCAGGGATCTCATAGTCAGCTCCGAAAAGAAAACCTATTACCGCCAGATCACTGTCCTTATTAGGTCCGCCCTTTTTATTATCATAGGCAATTCCGTATAGTCCTTTGAATCCGAGAATATACTGGAGACCAGGCGTAAAATTACTGTTTTTGGCCGCAAACTTGGCATTCCAATATTTGAAGTCCTCCTCATTGTAAGTGCCTCCGAGACCTGTCACAATGGAGCCTATGCCTGTTGGGATTATAGCGTCAAAATTGCCTTCAACTGTCTCGTGGTTGACTCTGACACCTGCTTCAAAAGAAGGGTCAGCAGCAAAACATACTCCTGATGTTAATAAAAATGTCAGGCAAACCGAAAAAAAAAGCTTTTTCATTACTGTTTCTCCGAGCTGAAAAATTTCAAACTATATTGGTTTTTTAATGAGCCATTTGCCATAATTACTGATGTACCAGTCTTTTATGATGAAAAATTGTCTTGGTCAATCTTTCTTGTAAGTTCCTGAAAGTCCTTGTCCGTGAAAATATGGCTGAATCGCTTTCCGTCTTTACTATTTCTTAGATAAAAATCAACACTCCATTTAAAAATGGATAGTGTTTCAGCTTCAGAAAAAATACCGGAAAGTTCCATGCCAAGCCTCGGATGGCGACCAAGCCTGCCCCCAAGAAGTATTCTGTAACCCCTTTTTGCTTCAATTATTTCTCCGAAACCGCATTTTTTGCAGCAGATGCCACATTTGCTGCAATGACTGAAATCAATAATCGGGATTAAACTATTGTGGTCGAGGGTGATTGCCTTATCAGGACAGGAAGATGTGCATTCCCCGCAGAGGGTGCAGTTTGTTCCGAGAACATTTGGCACCGAGGCTGCTATTATTCCAAAATCAGCAATCTGGGGCTGGGAGCATGAGTTGGGGCAGTCGGCAATGGTCAGTCTGAATTCATGGTGAAACTTCAGTCCGTCTTTAATATTTGATTTAAGGAAGCCTAATATGTCCGCATTTTTCAATTCTTCTTCGAGCCTTGCCAGAAGGTTTTCAGTTGAAAAAATTCTGTTCGGGCATCCGCTGGATGAAAAACATGAGGAAATCTGGTAACCCTTGACGTTTTTATGCATCTCTTCGGTAAAACTGGATTTTGCCCTGTTGACTATATCAAGGGTTACTTTACTACTGCCTTCGGCCCTGCAGAATTCCTCTATTTTCGTTTTTATTTTAGGCCTTATGAAAAAAGGCGCTTTTCCGACAGCTTCTTCTGCTTCGCTTTCCCAGTGCATGGTATCTGTTTTCTTTGAAAAAAGCTTCAAACCTTAACTCCATTATTCCTTTTTATCGGCAAGAGGTACAACCATGACCGGTATCTTGCATCTTCTGACAACACCTGTTGCAACGCTTCCCAGTATCATGTCTTCAAACTTGCTGTGACCCATTGTGCCCATGACGATCAGATCATAGCCCTGTTCGGATTCTTCGAGCAGATTTTTAACAGGGTGGCCGATTTCCACCTTTACCCTGACTGATACGTCCTTGGCTTCTTCTATTCCTTTTCTGACTTCCTCGATATGCTTGGAAATGATTTCTAATGCAGTGGCATGCCTTCCTTCTGTGACCTCTTTCCATGCTTCTGCGTCAAAATGCATGTCCATCTCAAATCCGGCACCCCAGAAGAAATTTTCCATCACATCAGGAAGTACATGGAATGCGGTTATTTTCGCCTGGTGTTTTTCAGCAAGGCTGATTGCGTACTTGAGGGCATCTTTGGCAGAATCTGAAAGATCTGTGGCAAAAAGTATGTTTTTTATGGATTTGTACATACGAGGCCTCCTTGATAATGGTTAATGTCAGAATGGCCTAACTTTATAGATATTTTTACTATACTCTTTTTGTTTTTAGCATGAAATCAATAAATGACAAGGTCGCAAAAAGTCCGATTCTCGTCATTCCGGCGCAAGCCGGACTCCAGAACTTACTGAAAATAATGGATGCCGTATCAAATCCGGCATGACGTCGTTGCCTTTTTTGAGTTTTTGCGAGTTCATCAATAAATGAATAATTGTTTAATAATCCCTGGGCAGGTGATGGCCAGTCCAGGGATTGCCTGCGAATCAGTGTTTGTATCAGAAATAATACTTCAGGCCGAGACCGAACATGGAAGATGTCAGTCCGACATCTTCCTCTCCTGTTGTGTTGTCAAAATAATCCACTGTGAAATTAGCCTGGTTCAGAATGAGCTTGATGTCTCCGCACATAGCAAGATTTTCTCTGAATTTGTATTCAGCTCCTATGCTCAGGGTTAATGCTAAACTGTCATCAATATCCACATTCTTATAGTTTACACCAAAAAAAGAATCCGGAAATTCACGTTTTTTGAAGTCGAAATCGTTCATTATGTAAGCTCCTCCAACACCGAAATACATGTTGATGTCACTCTCATGAATCTGCTGTTCGTATCTCAGGGTTAAAAACACCGGAGTTTGGGTGAGTTCTCCCATATAACCTGAAAAATCATCAATTCGACCATCAACCTCCTGTTTGAACTGGGTAGTTGAAAATTCAAGAGATAGATTGTCCATGAATTTCCACGTAAGATTGAGGTCTATGGGATAAGCCGAATCAAAGGCAATGTCGACTTCATTCATATCGCTTGTGCCTGTTTCAAAATTGTAGAGTCTTGCTCCTATGGCAAACTGGCCGTATTCGCCAGAGAATGCAGGGCTTGATGACAAAGTCAGGAACACAAAAGCCATTCCGTATATTTTCAGCTTGTTCTTTAATTTCATCAGTCAGTCTTTCCTGTTTATATTTGCATTATATTATTGGCAGTCTACGCCAGTAACAGCCTTTGGCAGCTTGTTTACCTTGCCGGATGTTGTTGTTGCGTCATCGCAGTCTTCCACAGCCGAGAATTCAGGAGATGCCACAGGTATATAGTTGGTAAGGTCATCTGTGGGGGGCATCAATCCAGGCCCTCCTGGGAATCCGTCCCTGTCGAAGTCCCTGTATGGGTCTATGTCCCAGGCAGCCTCAACATTTATGTACCAGTATTCTTCTTCGTGATTAAGCGTAAGTGCAGTTGGCTTCTGAATATTTTCAGGATCAAAGCCCAGATCCGCTTTTGTCATCTGGGTAAAAAAGCTGTTGGCAATGAGGGCGTTTCCTGTATGTGACGGGTAATAGCCGTCGGAGCTGAAAAGACCGCCTCCCCACACAGGAGTGATATATCTTATGGATGATGTTGTATCCTCAAATCCCTCGGCCGGAACCCTTACAAAATATTTTTCGTCTATATATGCGAATTTATTGTTTTTATAGTCTTTAAAGAGACCGTTTATATCAACTTTATATACGGTTTTGCTGTCTGCCAGACTTGAAATGTATGAGTTCAATGCGTCTGACCTTGTTTTTAGCTCGGCCTGCTCGGATGAACTCAGTATTTCCGAGGAAGAAAGGCCGGCAATGGCCGCGTTGACATTGATCAAGGTCATCCCAGGATTCAGGGTCGGGGCTATTTTGTTTATGAAAGCATTGAGGCCAACTCTTGAGCCGGGCTCAAGTCCAATAATGACAGGCGACTCTATGGCGTTCAGATTGCTGTTTGATACAAATGTCGCAAGGTCTTCGGACGACAGGGAAACAGCCATGGTGTCAATATCAGGGATTGTGGCTATGAAAATCTTGGCATCAGGATACTTGTTTTTTATTCTTGTGACGGTCTGGTTAATGCTGCTTTTTACTGTTTCTATATCGCTTAGCCCGGCTGTCACGTTGTCAAGGTTCGCTGATGTGCCAGGCACGACGTTTTTGTAAACGTCCTGCATTCCTGTCCAGATTGTGAATATCTTGAGTCTGCCTTTGGCTGTATCCTGGGATGCAGAATAAAGAACTGCATCGAGCTGTGTTGCCGGGGCATTGAGACAGTCTGCCCATGTGACAGGTTTAAGAAGCTCGTCAAGCAGAGAGTCTCCCGAGCCGGTGTATTTTGCAAGAATGTCTTCACTTGTGGCTGTGGGAACGGAAACGTTGGACGGTATATATAATACCACATTGCCATTTGTGTCATATTCTGTTTTTCTTACGACAGATCTGTCCGCATTCATAGAAAGGAGGGGAGCTACCCATATGCCGTTGTCTCCTGCTTCATTCAGAAGATCAGACGTTATTCTTGCAACTCCTCTGTTCTGGGTCGCTTCATGGATGTTGGTGATGCCGCTCTGGGCACCTGCCATGAACCCGTCTCCAAGGCTGAAAAGGGCGAGCGGCATGGCTCTGTATTTGGAATATGCGGAGTAGAGACAGTCTTTCATTTTTGCGTTATCGGGGTTCAGAATATAAGAACCGGATCCTGCGACCGAGTTCATTCCTGAAATAATTGCTTCTGACTGGGTCGAGGATGAGAAATCAATTTCTGTTATTCCGAGGGAATCGCATGTATTCTGCACAAGGGTTGCAGTGCTGCTTGAGATTTTGATCCCGTTTGAGGAATTTTTGTCCTCATCCAGGCTTTCAAGGAATCTGATCATATTAATGACCTTTGCTTCATTAAGCTCGGCATCCCACCCTGCTGCCACATCCCTCATGGAAACCAGAAGGATTCTATCCTCATCCGTGCTTGCTGTGGGTATGTAATATTTGTATTCCGTGGTGTTCAGATTTTTTCTTGTATATGCGTAGCCTGTTTCGGTTTCGCTTATGTCAAGCTTGCCCACAAGAACTCTGTCTATGGCGAATTCTATTGTCTCACCTGGCTTATAGAAAAAAAAGCCATCCTTGTCAGTCACGCCCACTCTGCGTCCACTTCTGTATGTAAGGCCTGAAATATCCTCTGCAAGCGGAACTGTTTTAAGGATGTGGCCATTTGCGTCTGTTTTTTCAATTATCTTGCCACCCATGATTTTGCCCATTCTTGGAGATGAAACCTCGCTGCTTCCACCGCAGCCAGTAAAACCAAGAAAACACGCAATAATCAGAACGGATGTCAACTTTTTGCCTGTTTTTCCGAATCTGCTGTTTGACACTTAGGAGTCCTTGTTTGTGTAGTCGTTAAAATGTATTTGTTATTCAGGCTATTTTTTAGTTCGTAGGACGGATTAGAGCGTCCTTTGCCCGTAATCCGACGTCAGCCTGCCTTGTAATTTTTTAAATCAGCCTGTTATTGTCTTCCCTGTCACTTCATCCATCCAGCTGAGATATTTAAGCTCTCCCCGGTCTATGGGAACAGAAATAATCTCAGGAATGGAGTATGAATGATTTTTTCTTATAAAATCCTCAACTTCAGGATAAAGCCAGGTTCTTGTCTTGATCATCAGTCTTACTTCTGGCTCATGCTGGATCTGGCCTTCCCATGAATAAAAACTCTTGATTTCGGAAAGCTGAACGCAGGCGGCCAGCTTGTTCCCTATCAGGCCGTTCGCTATATGGGCTGCTTCATCATATGTGGAGCAGGTTGTTATTATCATGCAGTATGGTGTTATTTCCATATAAACCTCATAAACAAATATTTTCGGTGCCTATTTAGGACCAATACATTCCCGGATTGCTTTTACAAAGTTCAGATTGTTCTCCTGTGTATGAAGCGAAATTCTGAAATGTCTTCCGGAAAGTCCTTTGAAATTGGAACAATCCCTTATCATGATTTTTTTTTCAAGCATCATGTTGTGAAGCGTTGCAGAATCAGGAAGTCCTGGGCCAGTTTTGCCAAGCATGAAAACCGAGCTGCTTGCAAAAAAATCGATTCCTGTTCCTTTCAGGCCATCCATGATTATCTGTTTTTGTTCATACGCGTAATTGGCGGAGTCCTTAATGAATTTTTCAACGTCGGTTTTTCTTTCCGCAAGATGGAAAACGGCGGACTGGGCAAGGCTGTTTATGGACCATGGCATGAAAAAATCCATGAATTTGCTCACCACATCCTTGTCCGCCTTCATGAATCCTATCCTGAGACCCGGAAGCCTGTGTATTTTTGACATGGAGTGAAACACTATGAGGTTCTTCAGGTCTGAATAGAGCAGGGATTGTTTTTTCCAGTTTTTGAGAAAAGGAAGATAGGTCTCATCGACGATCACCCATTTATCAGGATTTTGGGCGGCAAGTTTGGCTATCTCAGCCGCATCTGTCAGTTTTCCTGTCGGGCTGTTTGGGTTGCATATGTAGACGGCGTCGCGAATTTTTAGCTCATGGTCGAGCTTTTTGTAATCCCATTCGAATCCTTTGTCATTGTCAGCCATGAACAGGGTCGTTTCTGCTCCGTGCATTGCGCATGCGTCTGCGTAGTCTGCATAAACTGGCCCTAAAATGAGAACCTTTTTGAATTTCAGGGCAAGAGGAAGATTATAGATGAATTGCGTAGTGCCGTTCCCTGCAGAGATGTTTTCGGCGCTCAAGTCATACAGCCTTGCCAGCGAACTTGAAACCCGATCAGTGTCGGCGTCTGGCAGAGTAATGATTGATCTGATGTTTTTGCAGAGAAATTCCTCAAGGCCTGGTAAAGGGCCAATCGGATTAAGATTGCTGCTCATGTCCACGAGTTCTGTGACTGCGCAGCCAAGTCTTGCCGCAGTTTCCTGGATATCACCGCCGTGCCCTGTAATCATAATAACTTCCAATCCGCATTCAAGCGCTACCCCGTTTTGCTTTCAGGGTTTGAGCGCATCGTGTCAGCTCAAGTGGTAAAGCAATGTACTCCTATGGCCTTAAGTGCCTGTATTCCCAGCGTTATTCTGAACGCCAAATGATAAGGCCTTTCTGCAAGAGCCTGATCCGGGGCGGACAACTGAATACTCCGCCACAAGTCAATCACAATAACAGAAATTCTCCCCTTGTTAAATGCTTTTTGAATCCATGCCCAATATGTCAAAGTGGTAAAGGCCGAACAGAGCGGTGTAAAGAGTTATAAACTGTCCTTGAAAAGATATACTTCACATCGTCATAAATTGAACTCTTCTGTTAGATAAAAGGTCAAAGGCCGCTTTTTGAAAAAAGCTTGGCAAAAACTTTTCGGTTATGGATTCTTTTGCTTTAAAAACATATGTTATCAACTCGTCATAAAAAAACATAAAAGTTTTGGGAAAGGTCTGGAAAACCCTTTTTCAAAAGGGTTTTCCAGTAATGATGCAACAACAGGCTTGCCATCCAAACAGCCTGACTTATTTCAAATGTTCAAGCTGTGACATTGATGAGTATAGCAGACAGTCCTGTTTCCATCAGGTTGGACTGTTTTCTTCAAAATCAAAAATTCTATCTGAGTCAGATAGCCCTTCGAGTATTCTGGCAAGCTCTGAAATTCTGAAAGGTTTGGAAAGGCATGCGACAAAGCCGAATTTTTCAGGGTCTGACATGACCGAATTTCCTGAATACCCGCTCGAAGCTATTACTTTTATTGACGGATCCAATGTCTGTATTTCCTTAATAATGTCTTTGCCTCCTCTGCCTCCGGGAACTGTAAGATCAAGGATGGCCGCGAAAATTTTTTGATTTTCAAGAACCGATTGTCTGATGATTCTTATCGCCTCGTCTCCGTCCGCAGCAGTTAGGGTTTCATATCCGAATCTGCCAAGCATGGCGGATGTCACTTTCAGCATTGCCACTTCATCGTCCATGACAAGGATTTTCCCCTGCCCTTTGAAGGTGTAGCTGGTTTCTGTCTTTATAATCACTGTGTCCTCGGTTGAAGCAGGAAGATAAATATGAAAAGTAGTGCCTTTGTTTTTTTCTGTTTCAACTTCAATCATACCTTCGTGTCTTTTTAGTATGGAGTAACATGTAGCGAGGCCTAAGCCATTTCCGTGGGCCTTTGTGGTGAAAAAAGGGTCAAAAATATGCGACAGGCTTTCTTTTGGAATTCCAGGCCCATTATCACTTAAGGAGATTTTGACGTATTTTTTTTGCTTTAATAACGCCGGTGCTTTGTCTTGTGGAATATTCGTCAGATTTACCTTTAGAATTCCACCTGATAACATGGCCTGCCTGGCATTGATTACTATGTTGTCCATGACCTGCCCTATCTGGTTTGTATCGAAATAGCACGGCCAGATATTCTCAGGAATCTCAAAAATCATGGCGACATTGGATCCTGTAAGTGCAAAAGATACGGACTCCCTGACCAGTTTGGATATTGATTCGGTTCTTCTTACAGGCGCTCCGCCCTTGGAAAAGGTCAGAAGTTGCTGGGTCAGATCCCGGGCTCTTTCAAAAACACTGAGAGCGCTTGAAATGGTTGCCTGGGTTCCATTGAAGTCCTTGTCTCCGGCAAATTCGAGGGCCATGTCAAGATAGCCGAAAATTCCCCCGAGAAGATTGTTGAAGTCGTGGGCTATGCCGCCTGCAAGAATGCTGAGGGATTCAAGTTTCTGGGCGTTTTGAAGGGCTTCCTCTGTTTTATGCTTTTCTGTGACATCCCTGAAAACAATTATTACCCCGATTGTTTTGCTGTCGCTGTCTTTTATGGGAGCTGCGCTGTCTTCCACGCTTATTTCTTTCCCATTCCTGTTTGTCAGAACCGTGTTGCTTTCAAAGTCTATTATCTCTCCTGTGTCCAGAACTTTAAGGGCTGGGTTTTCACATTCCTTTTTTGAATATTTATGTGATAAACATAAAATTTCATTTATGGATCTGCCAACGGCCTCATTTATTTTCCAGCCGGTAAGGTCTTCGGCTATCTTGTTCATCATTGTTATTTTCGCGCAGGTATCGGTCGTGATGACGCCGTCTCCAATACTGCGGAGCGTTACCTGAAGCCTTTCCTTTTCTTCAATTAATTGATTTTCGATTGACTTGCGCTCGGATACGTCGCTAAGGGTTCCCATCATCCGTACCACAGAGCCGCTGCTGTCATGCTCAACAGCCTTGCCCCTTGTCGCAACCCATTTCCATCCGCCGTCTTTTGTTTTCATCCTGAGATCTATGTTAAATGCTTTGTCAGCCATTATACTGTTATTGAGATGTTGCTCGACCCTGTCTATGTCTTCGGGATGGACGATGGTTTTCCACTTGGTGTAATTGGCTGTAAATTCCTGCGGTTTATATCCGAGCATGGTGTAATAGTGGTCGCTGAAATAAGCTTTGCCGCTGGGGACATTCCAGTCCCACATTCCGTCATTGAGGGCTTCGATTGTTTTTGCATACCTGTCTTCACTCTCTTTGAGGTCAGAGAGAGCTTTTATCCTTTTAGATATGTCCTCGACCACAGATATGAAAGACTTCGGAGTGGCGTCAGGAAAACGATCGAGAGAAACGGTCAGATTGATCCATACTATGGATTTATCCTTGCGAATATATCTTTTTTCGAGGGAATAGGTCTGGATTTTCCCGCTAATAAGTTCATCCACCTTTTCAAGATCAGCCCCAAGATCGTCAGGATGGGTTATTTCCTTGAAAGTTATATTGTACAGTTCTTCTTCGGTGTAGGCCGTGATTTCACAAAAGCGGTTATTCACTTTAAGAAATTTTCCGCTTAGATCCACGTAGCAGATACCCACGGCAGCTTGGTCAAAAATTGTTCTGAAGTGTTGCTGGCTTTCTATTAAGGCATTCTTCGTTTTCTGATTTTCCTGTTCTTTTTCCAGTGTGCTTCTGTAGAATTTCACGCTTCTTTGATTCTCAATAATAAAAAAGAACATGCCGGTCATGAGTACGAGGGCAATTATAATAAATATTTCCGTCCATATTTTTTTTATGATGGGTGCGTAAATTTCATCCATGTCAATCTTGGACACAATATGCCACCCTGTTCCGGGAATGTCATTAAGCGCGGAAAGCACATGCCTGTTTCTGTAGTCAATGCCTTCGACAACTCCTTTAATCCCTTTTAACGCCATCGCCGCTGGGAGGTCGGACTTGAGCGGGAGCCTCAATCTCAGGGCCGTATTTTTCATGTGGCGTAGCTCGTTAAGAAAAACCACCTTATCGCCTTCCTGGCTGACTATGAGCGTTTCAGCCGTTGCGCTGTTGGTCGGCCATGCCTGAATAAGGGGATAAAGGTGTCTGAATGGATCTATGTGAAGCATAAGGACGCCCTTAGCCTGTTTCTCTGCATCAGAAATGATTCCCACGGGTATGAATATACTCATGTAAATACGGGCCGGGGTTTCTTTAATGGATGGGTTATGATTATGCAGATTGCCAATCACTATTTTTTTGCTGTGTAGAGTCTCCCAGAATGGTTTGATTTCATCCTTGCCTATTATCTCCAGATCCGGTTTCATGGTCCATAGTTGAGCCACACCCTTTGCGTCATAAAGAATAATCTGTGCATAATCAGACTCTTTTTCTATGGTTCCCATCCATTTCAGAAGCTCCTGTCTGTCCTGCTCATATCCTTGATCATCTTCCTGGCCGTTCAGAAAGCGGGACATCTGGGTCTGTAGAGCCTGGCTTTCCATTATTATCCCTGCGTCATCCTTTCTTTCGTAATACCAGTCCGAAATCTGGCGTGATTTGAAATCAGAGATCAGGGAGAGTTCCTGGTGTATTTTATTTTTTGCGTCCTTTATCTGGGTTTGAAGCAGGGAAAAACCTGATGCCAATATTATGGCCGAAATAAGCAGAAAGGAAATAACCTGAATTTTTGCCCATTGTGGATCAGGATAATGGTCTGGAGCCTTGGCCTTTGACCTGAATTCTGAAATAAACAGGATCCCGTATTTTGAAGACATCAAGATGCCCAGGTTAAAAAAAATAAAGGAAATAGCCGTCAGCAAAGCCATTGGGATTATTTTTCCTCCGTAAAGCAGGGGAAGGCCTACTGAGTATCCCAGAATAACAGCTAAGCAGATGGATGCGGACAGAAAAGAGGATATGGTGCTGATACTTGAAAGAATTCTGTTTCCTTTTGAAATGTTAAGGCTCGTCATGATGGAAATTACGCCCAGTATAAAGACCGTGGCTGTAAGAGGGGACATCCTCCCCACAGGTATATTATTAATGGTTTCAGGGGCTCCCATCATCGCAGTTTGAAGAGAGTGCCAACTCTCAAAAAAATTGGCGCCAAGGACCATGAGGCTTACAACCGCAGTTACTGCCATGGAAAAGAGCGAGAAAGATTTTGCGGTCTTTTTGAGAGGCTTATTGGAAGAGAGCATCACACCCGAAGCCAGCAGCAACAGGAGGATAGCCGTGCTTGGAGCCATGGGAACATAGCCTATTCCAAAGGTAGTCATATGCCAATTGTCTGAAAACCAGCCTATCAGTCCTGAAAGCGCTATCAGGCATGTAATAGCGATAAAAAAGACGGCGGGCAGATTTAGCCTCAGGGCTCCAGGTTTTTTTTGATTATTGTTTGCCTGAATATCTGTCATGTTGCAGCCTCAAATGCCAAAAAAGTGCTAATACAATTTGATCTGATATCTATGCAGATAAAAACATAAAAATGTCGAATCATTATTTTGGATGGCTTCGCAAAAAGTCCGGTTTCTGCGCTGCACAATGAGGCATACTTCAAGTAAGTCTCATTCCAGGAAGGTTTGAGCGTCTTGAATATGGATCTTTCTTTTTGGCTATGTTCCAGTTAAATGTTGACAAGGCCGCAAAAAGTCAAAAGAAGGCGTCGGCGTCATTCCAGACTTGATCCCTCATCAAGCAATTTTAGATAGTTCTGGATTCAGGTCTTTGCCGGAATGACTTAAACCGGACTTTTTTAAAGAATTTTTCTGTATATCGTGTGCCCAACATTTTCGAGAGGGGCCCTCATGCCGTTTAGAGTTTCCGAGTGCCCCATGAAAAGATATCCGCCCGGCCTCAGATGATTGCAAAGATTATTTATGACCTTTTCCTGAGTCTTACGGTCAAAATATATAATGGCATTTCTGCAGAAAATAATGTCCATTGTTTTAATAACAGGCAGACTTTGCTCCATGAGATTTATTCTTTTGAACAATATTTTTTCCCTGAGCCCCGGAATAATTCTAACCTGTTTTTTTTGTGAATCCTTGCTTCGCATCAGATATTTTTTTTTGTAAAAAATGGGTATCGGAGATATTTTGTCTTCTTCATAGATTCCCATGATAGCCTTATAAAGCACATTTGTGGAAATATCCGAAGCCAGAATCGCATAATCCAGTCCCTGTCTTTTTTCGGCAAAACTGCTTAAGACCATTGCCAGGGTATAAGGCTCCTCGCCTGAAGAACAAGCCGCACACCATATTTTAAGATTCAGATCAGGACTGCTGTTATTCTTGATCATTTCAGGCAAAAGGATTTTAGTTATATATTCAAAATGCTTTGGCTCCCGGAAAAAATCTGTCTTGTTTGTGGTTATCGAATCGACCATGTGAATGATTTCATTCTTCATTCCTTCATTGCTGAAGACATAATCGCAATAATCACTGTATGATTTTATTTTTAGATGTCTGATCCTTTTTTTAAGCCTTCCTTCGAGCAGAGACTTTTTTTCAGGAGACATTTTTATCCCTGAATATGTATATATAAACTCAGAAAGCCGTTTTAAATCCGAATCCGAAAGAGTCGTCCTGATGCCTTTTTTTTCCAGGAATTCAGTCGTTTCATCTCCTCCGGAATATTTATCTCTGTAATCCATTCTTAAGCCTTGATGTATTTATAATTCGTCAAATGCAGGCGTATATCTGGCAATGTGATTAAATAAGGCATTTCCTTATTTGGCTCTGTCTTATTTTTAGCTTGAGCGCCTTCGGCGAGTCGCTTTTTGTAAAAAGCTCCGCAAAAACTTTATGATTATGTCAGGTGCTTGGAAAACAATACTTTCGATATTTTTGTAAATCACTTTTTTCAGACCAGACAATCATACTGAAAATAGTACATAGCCATTTTTTCTTATGGTGCGTGGTTTTTTCCCATGCACCATATAGTTGCTGAATAATACTAATAAACCTCAAATTCAGAATCAAGATCGTCCTGTCTGCCTCTTTCTGTCAGATCAAGCGCAATCCCTGATCCTGAAGTCCCGGAACCTGAATTTCTTGCCCCGCCTCCTTTTCCCTGGGGAAGAAGGATGTTTCTGGATTGAGGCAATCTTTGGGCAATTACTTTAGAACCACGCTGGCCATGTTTTTTTCTTCCTGAAGTGCTTTCTGTACTGAAAAAACCGACCGCTTCTTTAAGCTGCTCTGCCTGGGATTTGAGTTTATATGTTGTAGCTGCCATTTCTTCGGCTCCGGCCGCATTTTGCTGAATTACCTGATCCAGCTGTTGAATGGCTTTATTTATCTGATCAGCGCCTGATTTTTGCTCATTGCTCGCAGCTGTTATTTCCTGAACAAGATCAGCAGTTTTCTGAATTGCAGGGACAATGCTTGCAAGCAGTTCGCCCGCTTTTTCAGCCACCTGAACACTGGAGCTTGACAGACGGTTTATCTCTCCTGCCGCAGTCTGGCTTCTTTCCGCCAGTCTTCTTACTTCAGCAGCAACCACGGCAAAACCCTTGCCGTGTTCGTCTGCACGAGCTGCTTCAATCGCTGCGTTTAGGGCCAGCATGTTTGTCTGACGTGCTATTTCCTCGATTATGGAAATCCTGCTTGCAATATCCTTCATTGCCTTGACTGTTTCTGAAACCGCAGATCCTCCCTCAAGGGCGTCTTCAGCCGCTTTTGTAGCTATTCTTTCTGTCTGCTGGGAGTTTTCGGCATTTTGCATGATGTTTGCCGTCATCTGTTCCATGGATGCGGATACTTCCTCTGCGGAAGCCGCCTGTTCAGTTGCTCCCTGGGATATCAGCTCTGATTTGGAGCTGAGGTCATCAGAACCAAGGGCGACCTGATTCCCTGCGGCCTGAACCTCATTTATTATTTCTGTCAGCCTGTTCAGCATTGTATCCAGGGCAATCATAAGTTTGTCCTGGTTGGATCTTTTTTGTATGTCGATGGTCAGATCCCCGTTTGCAATGGCTTCGGCAGCGGCTGTGATATCGATATTTGCGTCAATCAGAACATTGATGTTGTTTTTTATTTCTTTGAAGTCTCCGCTGTAGTTGTCTGTTATCTTTGGAGGAATATCGCCCTTGCTGATGCGATCAACATATTCGGCTGAAACATTGAGAGGCCCGATAACTGCATCGAGGGTGCTGTTAACGCCTTCAATGATTCTTCGGAAATCGCCCTGATGCTTGGTGGCGTCTGCTCGAGTTGCTAGTTTTCCTTCAACCGCTGCCTTTGTCAGCATATTGGCATCGGTTATCATTGCTATTATGGCGTCTATACAGAGATTCAGGTTGTTTTTGATTTCGTTGAAGTCACCTTTATACATGTCTGTAATCTTCGGAGGAATATCACCCTTGGCGATCCTGTCCACGTATTCGGCTGAAACATTGAGAGGCCCTATTACAGCGTCTAATGTTTCATTAAAGCCATCTGCTATCCCTCTGAATTCAAAATTGATTTTTTCTGTGTCTGCCCTTGTTGCAAGCCTGCCGTTAACAGCTGCTTCTACAAGGGTTTTGGTTTCAGACATAAGCATATTGATAATGTTTTTGATGTTGCCTGTTATGAAAAAGGCAAAGCCAGCTGCTGTCAGAGAGCCTATGATGGAAAAGATTATGAGAAGCCATGTCAGCTCGGAACGAGCCGTATCAAAAACCTGATCTCCTTTTTCCGATTCTTTTACAATGGATTGGGATATGGCAACCATGCTTTCATGGATGGCCACTTTATGTGGATCGATTTCTCCATCAACATCCGATATTTTTTTAGCGTCTCCATTTGATTTAAGCAGAGGCATAAGATCATTCTCGAAATGCTTTACCATTTCTGCGTAATCGCCCTCGGCCTTTTTCAGCAGAGCCCTTTCTTCCGGGGTGTCCACTATTGCTTCGACGTCCTTGAATTCCTTGTCGTTTTTTTCTTTAATTGCGGCCCAGTTTTTTTCTGTTTCTGCAATATTTCGGTTGATTATCGCGTCGGCAACTACTGAATAGGTTTCTTCTCCTATTCCGGCTGCCCCCATGGTGATGACGGCATCTTTGGCCAGCTTGGCTCCTTCATCCTGCAAACGAGCCAGTTTGTTCAGCTGAGTAATTGTTATTCCACTAAGAACAACTATTACAAAGATGCAAAATCCAAAGCCAACAGCCAGTTTGCCTCCGAGTTTCATATTTTTGAACATAAATCCACCTCTTTGAATTAAACATAAATATAATTAGTACATGGAAATAATTGAGTTGAGAGTGTGTCCTCCGATGTTGAAATAAGTTGCATAATTAGTGAAACAGCCCCTTGGTCCCACAATGCTGTTGAATTAAAAAATGTAGGTTGTGCTGAGCTTCAGCGAAGCCCACCATAAGAAAGAAGATTTTTATGGTGCCTCTCACGTCGAGCAGCGCGACTTACGCCTAATTCAACAATATTGAGCGTTGCGCCAGGCTATTATATTTAGTTCTTTCAGAGCAGAATTTCGCATAAATCGGTTTTTTAGCTGGCTATGTTCCCCTTAGAAGTTGAAAAGCGAAATAATAATCCTTTTTGGACTTATGGATCTTGGGGGAACTTTTTGTAAAAAGTTCCTTAAGTCACCTCAAAAACTTTATGTTTTTATTATGATCAGACGCAAATGCCCTAAAATTGTGCATGCACTGTCTAATTACCTGAAAGTTTTTGCGGAGCTTTTTTCAAAAAGCGACCCGCCGGAGGCGTTTTTTATTAAAAGTATTAGTTGGTTATTGGAATGATAAATATTCCACACTTAGCGGGAACAGAGCCTTTTAGATTGGGTTAATCACATTCTTTGTGACTGTCCCAACATTTACCCATCAAAAGGCGCGTGCAAGCAATGCACGTACCCCTTTGATGTAATTAAATATAATTAGTAAACTTCAAATTCCGAATCAAGATCGTCTTTTCTGCCTCTTTCTATAAGGTCAATGGCAATCCCTGCTCCTTTAGGCTTTGCTCCTTTCCCTTGAGAAAGAAGGAGGCCGGCTGACTGGGACGGTTTTGGCGCTATTGCCCTCGAAGCTCCTGAGCTGCGGGATTTTTTTCCTGAAGAGCTGTCTGTCCTGAAAAAGCTTATTGCGTCCTGGAGCTGTTCCGATTGTTCCCTCAGATCGCTCGTGGTTGAAGCCATTTCCTCTGCACCTGCGGCATTTTGCTGAATAACCTGGTCAAGCTGCTGAATGGCTTTATTGATCTGGTCTGTGCCTGTTCTCTGTTCATTGCTTGCCGCCGTAATCTCCTGAACAAGGTCAGCCGTTTTCTGGATGGCAGGAACAATGCTCGCAAGCAGTTCACCAGCTTTTTCCGCAACCTGAACACTTGAGCTGGACAGGCGGTTTATTTCTCCTGCCGCGTTCTGACTTCTTTCTGCAAGTCTTCTTACTTCAGCGGCAACAACTGCAAAGCCCTTGCCGTGTTCTCCAGCCCTTGCAGCTTCAATGGCCGCATTAAGAGCCAGCATGTTAGTCTGGCGGGCTATTTCCTCTATTATAGAAATCTTGCTAGCAATGTCCTGCATTGCCTTGACCGTTTCCGCCACTGCCGAGCCACCCTGGAGCGCGTCCTGGGCCGCTTTTGTGGCTATTTTTTCGGTCTGCTGGGAGTTTTCGGCATTTTGCAGGATATTTGCCGTCATCTGTTCCATTGAAGCAGATACCTCCTCGGCCGACGCAGCCTGTTCGGTGGAGCCTTGCGATATCTGCTCGGACTTGACGCTCAGTTCCTCTGAGCCCTTTGCAACGTGGTTTGCGGCCTGCTGCACGTTTGCCACAACTTCAGTCAGTTTTTTAAGCATGCTTTCAAGGGCAAACATCAGCTTATCCCTGTCAGACCTGCTTCTGGCGGAAACCATAAGATTTCCCCCGGCAATTTCTTCTGCGACCGTCGTTATCTCGTTATTGGCTTCGATCAGGATATTCAGGTTGTTTTTGATTGTGTTGAAATCACCACTGTAATTATCTGTGATGGAAGGAGGAATATCTCCCTTTGAGATTCTGTCAATATACTCTCCCGCAACGTTCAGAGGCCCGATAACTGCGTCTAGCGTGCTGTTTACTCCCTCAATAATTTTTCGGAAATCTCCCTGGTGTTTTGCAGAATCTGCTCTTGAGGCAAGCCTGCCTTCAACTGCCGCCTTTGCAAGGAGATTTGCGTCTGCTATCATATTGTTTACTGCCTCAATACACTGGTTAAGATTGTTTTTGATCTCATTGAAATCACCATTGTAAGAGTCTGTGATTCTTGGCGGAATGTCGCCCTTTGCAATTCTGTCCACATATTCGGCAGCAACATTAAGAGGCCCGATGACAGCGTCGAGGGTCCCATTTACCCCTTCTATTATTCTGCGGAAATCCCCCTGGTGTCTTGTCGCATCTGCCCTTGTTGCGAGTTTGCCTTCAACCGCTGCCTTGGATAGCGTATTGGCATCTGCTATCAGGGCATTCAGTCTGGTGCGAACCTCCTCAATGGTTTCATTGATAAATACTTTTTTGCCAGGGAATTTTTCAAGAGGTGCTTCGAAATTGCCTTTTCCGAACTCAGCAATGCAGGCCATGGCCTTTTTCTTCACAGCTATATGGCCTGTGACCATCTTGTTGACACCTTCGCCCATTTCCCTGTAAGCGCCGGTAAACTTCCCTCCGTCAATCAAGACATCTATGTCTCCAAGATCATGCTGTCTTGACATATTGTTCATCTCGTTGATGAGCCCATTTAGGTTTTCTATGCACTGATTCAGATTGTTTTTGATTTCATTGAAGTCGCCTTTGTAAGTATCAGTAATTTTTGGAGGTATGTCGCCCTTGCTTATACGGTCAACATATTCGGCAGCAATATTGAGAGGCCCGATGACAGCATCAAGGGTTTCATTAATGCCTTCAACGATTTTGCGGAAATCTCCCTGGTGCCTTGAAGCGTCCGCGCGTGTCGCGAGTCTGCCTTCAACGGCTGCTTTGACAAGAGAACTGGTATCGCCTGACATGCTGTTGACCGCGTCTATGCACTGATTCAGATTGTTTTTTATCTCGTTAAAGTCGCCTTTGTAGGTGTCTGTGATTTTAGGAGGTACGTCGCCTTTGGAAATTCGGTCTATATATTCCGCAGCAACATTGAGAGGCCCGATCACAGCATCAAGGGTTTCATTAAGGCCTGTTCCTATGCCTCTGAATTCAAAATTTATTCTGTCTGTATCGGCTCTTGTGGCCAGTCTGCCATTAACAGCGGCATCTACGAGATTTCTGGTTTCATTAAGCAGTGAGCTTATGATTTTTTTGATGATTGCGGAAATATACACGCCTAAAACAACAGCTGCAAGAATTCCGAAGAGCGCGAATGCTATCATGGTATAAGATGCCGCGCTCGCAATGTTTGTATTGCTGTCTGATATTTCCTTGCCCTGTTTGACTTTGTTCTCCATAAGCTTTTCGAGAATGGTTTGCTCGTTTCTTGACGCGACAGCAGCATCTCCTTTAAGAACGGCCCTAGCCTCATCAATCTTGCCCTGATTTACAAAGCTGACGATCTTGTCAAGCTGGGTAGCATATTCTGCTCTGGACTGTTTGAAGTCTGCAAAGAGTTTTTTTGCCTCATCTGAAATAATGCTTTTTTCAAAGCTCGCGCTTATTTCATTTATATCATTTCTAAGATCTGTAATCCTCTTGGTGAAATTGGCCTGTTCCTCTTTTGTAGTGGCATTTATCAGATCCCGGGAATTGACTCTGACTCTCTGGAAATTAATGGATATACTTGCAAGCTCTTCGAGCGGTTTAGCGACTTTTTCATACAGTATTGTGTCTGCATCACTGATCTGTTTGATTTTTAAGATGCCGATCAATCCGATTACTCCGGCAACCAGCGCGACCGTAATAAAACCGGATATGACTTTTGTGGCAAGCTTCATATTTTTGAACATAAAGAGCACCTCGTTTTCATGAATCAAAAAATGGTTAAATGCACGTATACTATGGTTAGAGAATTGTTGTTGATTTGAAAGGCTTTAATATCATTGATCTTATTGAGTCTGTTTTCAGTAAATCTCAAATTCCGAATCTAGGTCGTCTTTTCTGCCTCTTTCTATCAGGTCAATGGCAATACCGGCGCCTTTGGGTTTTGGCCCTGATCCTTTCTCATGCTGAAGAAAAAATTTGCCTGATTGGGAAGGCTTTAGCGCTATAGCTTTTGTGCGGACTCTTCTTCCTGAAGAGCTGTCTGTCCTGAAAAAGCTTATTGCGTCCTGGAGCTGTTCCGATTGTTCTCTCAGATCACTTGTTGTTGATGCCATTTCCTCTGCGCCTGCCGCATTCTGCTGAATAACCTGATCAAGCTGCTGAATGGCTTTATTGATTTGGTCTGTGCCTGTTCTCTGTTCATTGCTTGCCGCCGTAATCTCCTGAACAAGATCGGCGGTTTTCTGGATGGCAGGGACAATGCTCGCAAGCAGTTCTCCGGCTTTTTCTGCAACCTGAACACTCGAGCTGGACAGGCGGTTTATTTCTCCTGCCGCGTTCTGGCTTCTTTCTGCAAGTCTTCTTACTTCAGCTGCAACAACTGCAAAGCCCTTGCCGTGTTCACCAGCCCTTGCAGCTTCAATGGCCGCATTAAGAGCCAGCATGTTAGTCTGGCGGGCTATTTCCTCGATTATTGAAATTTTGCTCGCAATTTCCTGCATTGCTTTTACAGTTTCAGATACTGCCGATCCTCCCTGGAGCGCGTCTTCAGCTGCTTTTGTAGCTATTTTTTCAGTCTGCTGGGAGTTTTCGGCATTTTGCAGAATATTTGCCGTCATCTCTTCCATTGAAGCAGATACTTCTTCGGCCGACGCAGCCTGTTCGGTGGAGCCTTGCGATATCTGCTCGGACTTGACGCTCAGTTCCTCTGAGCCCTTTGCAACATGGCTTGCCGCCTGCTGTACATTTGCCACAACTTCCGTGAGTTTTTTAAGCATGCTTTCAAGGGCAAACATCAGTTTATCCCTGTCTGATCTGCTTCTTGCTGATACAGTCAGGTTCCCGCCCGCAATTTCTTCGGCAACCGTTGTTATTTCGTTGTTGGCTTCAATCAGGATATTAAGGTTGTTTTTGATTGTGTTGAAATCACCATTGTAATTATCTGTTATTGAAGGAGGTATGTCTCCCTTTGAGATTCTGTCAATATACTCTCCCGCAACATTAAGTGGCCCGATAACTGCGTCAAGCGTGCTGTTTACTCCCTCAATAATTTTTCGGAAATCTCCCTGGTGTTTGGCTGAATCTGCTCTTGTGGCAAGCCTGCCTTCAACGGCGGCCTTTGAAAGGAGGTTCGCGTCAGATATCATGTTGTTTACAGCACCAATACACTGGTTAAGATTGTTTTTGATCTCATTGAAATCACCATTGTAAGAGTCTGTGATTCTTGGCGGAATGTCGCCCTTTGCTATTCTGTCCACATATTCGGCAGCAACATTAAGAGGCCCGATGACAGCGTCGAGGGTTCCATTGACTCCTTCTATTATTCTGCGGAAATCCCCCTGGTGTCTTGTCGCATCTGTCCTTGTTGCAAGTTTGCCATCGATTGCTGCCTTTGAAAGCGCATTTGCGTCAGCTATCATATTGTTAACGGCTTCAATGCACTGGTTAAGATTGTTTTTGATTTCGTTGAAATCGCCTTTGTACGTGTCTGTTATTTTGGGCGGGATATCGCCCTTGGCAATGCGGTCGACATATTCTGCCGCAACATTCAGTGGCCCGATAACTGCATCGAGGGTCTCGTTTATGCCGATGGCTATTTCTCTGAATTCGAAATTCACCTTGTCAAGATCAGCCCTGGTTGCAAGTCTTCCTGATACAGCTGCATCAACGAGTTTTTTTGTCTCATCAAGAATGGAGTTAATAATGCCAACAACATTTTTTTTGAAAATAAACCCGAATCCGATTGCAAGAAGAATTGCAAATATTCCGAAAATGACAATGAGCAAGGTCATTGTTGCAGCTTTGGAATGCGCTGCTTTTGATTCCTCGCTGGCTACTTTTTCATTGAGCGCTATTATTTCTCCAAGCAAAGTCTCAGCAGCAGAGAAGCTTTGTCTTGCCTCGCCAACGGACATTTTCAAAGCTTCGTCTCTTTTTCCTGATTTTATGAGATCTACCACTGTGTTGCTGTCTTTTTTCCAGGCTTCCCATGCAGGCACAAATTTTTTCCAGAGAATTTCCTCCTCTTTTGTCTGGGGCAGAGGTTCATATATTTTCCATCCTTTGTCCACTCTCTGCCATGCGTCGTTCAGGCCTGCGATCTGAACTTCTTTCTCTTTTGTGTCGTTGAATATTTCAGGCAGAATCAGGCTTCTCTCTGCTCTCTGGATAGCGGTCTGGGCTTCGTTAATGATTTCAAGGCCGAATATACTCGGAAGTCTGACATCAGAAATCTCATTCATGGAGTTTTTGACCGTGGAAGTAGAATAATACCCTACTACACCAATAACGAAACACAGACCTGCCATGGCGAGCATGGCCATCATTACCTTGTTTCCGATTTTCATGTTTGCGAGCATGCTATCTCCTTCATCAATACTGGGTTAAGGCCAATATTGTTGAAATATGGCAAAATCAAGGGTGGGTGCGTTTTTTTTCACGCACAGATTAAGTAAGCATGGTGCGTGAAAGGGGCAGGACTCACCCTACAGAGAATAATCAATTCAGCAATATTGGGAGGCAAGAGACCGCTTAATCAGTCCTGAATATCATTGTTGTCTTTTATGATCATAAGCTCGCTGTTTGAAAAAACCCTGTCTATGTCAAGGATTATAATTAATTCATTGTTACGCTTGCCTATGCCTTTAATATATTCGGTTTTTAGTCTTGTGCCCATTTTAGGTGGTGGCTCTATCATGGCAGCTTCCAGTTCAAATACTTCCTGTACCGAATCAACAAGAGCCCCGAGTATGGTCTTTTCTTCGTCACTTCCTATTTCCATGACAACTATGCAGGTATTTACGGTTTTTTCTGTATTCGGGAGTCCGAATTTGATGCGCATGTTAACCACGGGAATAACGCTTCCCCTCACGTTGATTATTCCACTAATAAAATCAGGTGTTCCCGGAATTTTGGTTGCCGGAGTGTAGTCAAGTATTTCCCTGACCTTGGCCACGTCAACTGCGAACACTTCGTCTTCTAATCTGTATGTAAGGTATTGTGCTGCCTGGATGGTTTCTGTTGAACTCATGTATTCCTCCATAATTATCTTGGGTAATTAAATAGAGCTATTCATCAGATATCGACATCATGGGTGGGGCAAAAATCAGCAAGTTTCTGTGGGAAAAAATGAAGCTTAATTGGCCTCCTGATTTGTGATTAATGAAATGTTTTGTTTTGAGCCTGATTGCCTTGCCAATTTATCTTCCGCTTGGAACATAAACAGACGGCAGTCATTTGATAAAAAGTGCTTTGGAGAAAACAGCCGTTTAAAAATCAGGCTTCAGAAAAAACAGTGCAGAAAAAAGATTTGCGATTTGATCACTATGACAAAATGTCATGGCGTTTTTGAAACATTTCAAACATATTAACCCTTTATCGCTGGGTTTTGCAACATCAAAAATTGACATCAAAAATTGAATATATTATTGCTCTGATTCAGGTACTCTGGTTCAGGAAGTGGCATTATTCATCAATATGTATTTGTATGAATTCATGACAGCCTGGGCCGGGTTTTCTGTAAGGGGATCTCCATGACCGAAATATATCGTTTTGATGTTTTTCCCGGACAGGATTTTCATCTTTTCAATAAATGCTTTTTCATATGTCCCGCCTGAAGATTTTATTATTACGGGAACGTCACCCACAAAAAGCGACCCGTCGGATGGGGAAAAAAAGCATAGGGAATCATCGCTGTGTCCTGGCATATGAATTACCTCGAACATCTGATCCGCAATTTTAATCAAATCCCCGTCTCCGAGGGTTCTGTCCACGCCTTCCTGGAATGGTGAAAATGCATATACCACAGGGTTGAATATTTTTTTTATCAGGGGCAATATGCCGGAATGATCAGAGTGGCTGTGGGTTAGGATAACCTGATCCAATCTTTTTTTCCCGATTCCTGAAGGATACTTCTCAATGTAATCAATTATCAAAGGGTCGTTACCGACGTCAATCAGGGTGTTTCTGTCCTCAATGCGATTCCAGTCACCTGTGCACAGGAATACATTTGAAGTGTATACCTTGCTCTTTGACGTCATGTTTGCAACTTTCATTTTAAATTTAAACCTTCTGGAATACCTGTCCCGATGAAGATATCTGGCTGAAAAGGCGGGTGCACTCATCAGGCATTTTCTGCGTGTGTTCAAGCACGATGATTCCATTCGGTTCGAGCGCAGAGTGAAACATCTCAATGACTTTTACCCGTTCATGATGCTGGAAATGCAGAAGTACATTTTTGCACACAATCATGCTGAATCCGTCGCTTACAGGAGCAAA
The DNA here is from genome assembly GCF_000426225.1 of Desulforegula conservatrix Mb1Pa. NCBI lineage: Bacteria > Pseudomonadati > Thermodesulfobacteriota > Desulfobacteria > Desulfobacterales > Desulforegulaceae > Desulforegula > Desulforegula conservatrix. The sequence continues at coordinate 17,107 of NZ_AUEY01000001.1, read as the reverse complement.
GGAAAGCAGATTGTGCTCCTGAATATGCAGGCTGTTTCTTATGGTTTCCACAACCCTGCATAAACCCTGACTGTCAACAGGTTCAAAATACTTTTCGAAATACTCGCGGGGAATTCTTTCAAGCTCGCTTGCAGGATAAACAGCTTCCCTGACTGTTTTTAAAAGCGGTGCGTCATAGTCTGTGGCGTAGATTTTAAGATTTCTGAAAGCGAAATTGCCCATTTTTTCCGCAAGCAGCATCGAAAGTGTATATGGTTCCTGGCCTGTTGCGCAGCCTGCGTCCCATACCCTTATCCTGCTTCTTCCGCTTGTCCTCGGGCAGAACTCACTTACTGCAAGCTCAAGTGGAGCAAGATCTCTGAAAAAAAAGGTGAATGCCATTGTAAATCCCGTGGTCTGTTTTGGAATATTAATAAATACAGCAGTACGGCACCAAATTTATGACAAGATCCCAAAAAGTCCAATTCCCATCATTCCAGCGCAGGACGGAATCCACAAGCATCTGAGAATACAAAGATGCCGGATTAAGTCCGGCCATGACGCCGCCGCTCTTTTTTGATTTTTTGTGAGTCCATCATTTATGCCTTATCCGCAAGAATCGGCATGATCATGAACGGAAGGCCAAGTTTATAAAATTCCCTCTGGAGTGCGAAAACCGCATAATTATGAAGGAATCTCGTGAACATCGAGTCTTCCCTGAAAACTATCTGACCACCAAAGAAAATCGCTTTAGGGTATTTTTTGACTATCTGGGGCGTCAGTTCCATGACCTCTGCAACCAGATCCGTCCCGATTATGGACATGGACTCGGAATGATAGCCCCTTGCCTTCATGAGCCGGACATATTTGCCAAGATCCTCGTCCATTTTGTCACTCAGACGCTTTATTTCTTCGGTTCCCTTGAAAACAGAGGCATCGACGACACCGACCTGTATGAAGATATAATTATGGAAAGCCGCTATATCATATTTCAGAACGCTCATGAGCGTATGAAGGCCTAATCCGTTGAATCCGTTTACAAGGACAACAGCGGTTCTACCTTTGGGATCGCATTCTGCTTCTGTATAGCCCTTTTTTTCCTTTCTCGTGATTTCTTCCAGAGTTGCATCTGCTATTACATCCAGTTTTTTTAGGAGCTGCCCAGTCTCTTTATAATGCTTTTTGATCATAAGGGCGAGGAAGGCTAGGGATCCGGTGATGACTATTGTAATCCAGCCTCCTTCAAAGAATTTTGTCATTATGACGGTGATAAGAATGAATCCTGTGAGAAGAAGTCCCAGCCCATTTATGACCAGTCCTTTTTTCCAGTGATAGGCTGTTTTTCTTTCTTTCCACCAGTGAATAACCATTCCAAGCTGGGATAGCACAAATGTAACGAACACGTTGATGCTGTATAGTACTATGAGCCAGCCTACGGAACCACCTGACGCAATCATGAGTACAAGTGAGGATACTCCCATCAGAAGGATTCCGTTCTGGGTCACCAGCCTGTCGCTGAGGAGAGCAAACCGAGCCGGAAACCATCTGTCAATGGCCATGTTTGAGAGAACGCGGGGGCCGTCAAGGAAGCCTGCCTGGGCAGCAACAAAAAGAAGCAGGGCTTCTGATATGAGGGTCACAAGCATAAATCCATATCCAAAGCTTCCCCATCCGCTGGTTATGGTTTCAAAGAGCGTTGCGTTCAGGGTTTTACCGTGTTCGTATTTAACATTAAAAAGCAGGTATGCGAAGATAAGTCCCGCAACTGTTATTGAAAGGGAGATTGCCATGTAGCGCATGGTTCGCTTCCCTGTTTCCTCCCTTGGTTCCCTGAGTATCTGAAGGCCGTTACTGACCGCTTCGATACCTGTATAAGTACCGGCTCCCATACTGTAGGATCGTAGAACAAGAAGGGCCATGCCTGCGAATCCCAGCTGGGATTTGGCAAGACCTACATCTGCCGTTATTCGCGCGGTGAGTTCAGGGATCTGACTCGAATGGGATACAAGTGCATATATTATGACAATGGCGTGGGTGATTATGAAAACCATGAAGACAGGTACAAGGGCCATGATTGACTCCTTGACCCCCCTCATATTCATGATTGTAAGCAGAACCACCCCGAAAATGGCCAACAGGATCTTGTATTTGAGCCATGTTTCAGGAAGAAAACTGAATATAGCATCTGCGCCGCTCGCAACTGAGAGAGTTATGGTAAGAACATAATCTATGAGAAGGGCGCAACCTGATACCATCCCCATCTTGGGTGAAAGCAGCTTGCTTGCGACAATGTACCCGCCGCCTCCGTGTGGAAAGAGTTCGATTATCTGGGAGTAGCCCGCAGAGATTATGAAAATTGTAAGTGCAGTTCCCAGGGCTACGAAAACTGCAAGAAAGGTATGCTCTCCAAGGGCAAGAAATGCTTCCTGGGGGCCGTAGCATGATGATGAAAGTCCGTCAGCCCCAAGTCCGACCCAGGCAAAAAAGGCTATCAGGGACAGGCGATGGAAAACCGTATGGTCGTTTGGGTCTAATTCTTTGCCAATAAATATGTTTTTAACTTTTTTAGCAAATGATCCTTCCTTTATTAAGGACATGGGGATCTCCTGGTTCTTATAACGTTTTTATTAAGGTTTGCTTGTGGACTGCCGGGCCTTCAAACAGAATGGAGTTGCTATGGCTGTACTGGTTTGGTTGATGATGCTTCTGGGTTCAGGGCTTTGGATTTTTGACGATACTTTTTTTTGATCTGCTTCCGTATAAGGATTCTCAATTCGGAAAAAAGTTGATTTGTATTTGATTTTCATTTTGAAATTATTCTTGGTTAAATTCTTAATCATTGCAGGGGCAGCCCAGAATGATTTTTTATCATTACTACCTTGGACGAATTTATCAAGATGTTTTTATAGATGGAGTACGGGGAACTTTTTTAAGAATTCCCCGGTGCTATTGCTCTTTGAAACATGATGGTCTTGCAAAAAGTCAGAAAAGAACGTCAGAGTCATGCCGGACTTGATCCTGCATCTTTGTATTTTCAGGTACTTCTGGATTTAGGCTTGCGCCGGAATGACGGAAATCGGACTTTTTGCGACCTTGTCAAATATGATTGGGATTACTTGTCCGGCCCTATAACGCTAAGTCCTCTGTATGCATACTGGCAGGCAGACAGAAAAGTGAGCCATGCAGTTGTATAGAAGAACAAATCATAAACAAGCGGATTTATATTCCAGGCAACAACCTTTGTCAGAAGGATAAAGAAGACTGTCGAAATCTGGGCAACAGTATTTAGTTTACTGATTTTGCTTGGATTTATCTCTACCTTGATGTTTGCAACGGAACAGATTCCTATTCCAAGCAGAAGAAGAACATCCCTGCTTATGACAATTACACAAAGCCAGTCCGGAAGAACTCCGGTATAACCAAGACAAACATAGGATGATACCATAAGGAGCTTGTCTGCTATCGGATCTAGATACGAGCCAAGCTCTGTCCTCTGGTTGAAGTAACGGGCAATGAAACCATCGAGGGCATCACTTATTCCGGCAATTGTCAGGGCGCTTAGAGCCGGCGCAAATCTTTTTTCGATGACCATGATTATGAAAAAAGGTACAAGAAAAATTCTTAAAATTGTCAGGAGATTTGGCACGCTCCATTTGGAGTCGAATCGTAAAGGGCCCAGCATTTTATCACCATTTAATCTTTTGATTTTTTCTATTGTAATTATTCAGCAAATAAACTTTGACAACGTTTTAAAAAGTCCGATTACCGTCATTCCGGCGCAGGCCGGAATCCAAAAGTGTCTGAAAATATTGGATGCCAGATCAAGTCAGGCATGACGCCTTTTTTTACTTTTTGTGAGATCATCAACTTTTAAAGGTCGCTTTTTTGAAAAAAAGCTTAGCAAAAAACTTTTGGATTTGTTGGATTATCCGTTTTGTACTCAGATATCGCTTATAAAAGGCCGCTGGATCTGATTCCAGAATACTGATATTAAACAATATAAAAGTTTTTGGGAAAGGTTTGGAAAACCCTTTTTGCAAAAAGGGTTTTCCAAGAATAAACATGCCAAGCTGAATAGTTATTTTCTATTTTCAGAAATTATTTTCCTTTCAATTACTGTATTTTCTGATCAGGTATGTTTATCACAATGCCTGATTCAGGGGAGGAGCTGATTTCCATTTTGAAATTTTCAAAATTTTTCAGCGCCAATTCGTTGGACAAGGTCGCGGCATCCCCGTCATATGATGCTTGAAGCTTTGCATTGCTGTAATTCATTTCAAGGGTCTTGACTTCTTTCATTCCTTTGATTGATGTCATGGCAGTCCTGATAGGTATCATTTTACCCAGAATGTCCTGTCCATTTATGGAAACAGGGATTGTCTTTAATCCGGTTGCTGATGCGGCTGCCGCTGGTGCTGTCTGGGGAGTCTTTTTCAGGGCTGCGGAAGCTGCCGTCGCAAGTTTAGCAGTTGTCTGTTTGGTTGCCTGTATTGCAGCCTGCTTGCTCCCTGCGATCCTGTCGGCATTAAGTGCAGACGCAGTTTCTGAAGCAGAGGCTATTTCTGTTCCGTCAGCTACATTTATTATTCTTGCTTCGACTTTGGCAGGGAAGGATTTAAGGCCTCCTGAAACGCTGTTGGCTGGCTCTGAAACGCTGATCTGACCGATAATAACCATGTCGGCTTTGTATGCCCTGGCAAGCTTTAAAGCTTCTTCATTGGTCGGGGAAGGGGAGATAACAACAGATTTTCCAGTCTCGTCAAGAGCTGGCTGGGAGTGATCTGATGCTTTCAGCTTTTTTGAAATAAGGGAAGCTGCCGCTTCTGGCTCGCATACTGAAGATCCGGCACCGTTTCCGGCCCACCAAGATGATGCCTGATCTGCCGGATTAAGTTTTTCTGAAAAAAGTATGAGTACCTTAGGAAAAGAATCCGCAGATTCCATGCCGCTGGCCTGGGTTGCGGCAGAAAGTTTTGCCTTTATGATATTTGAGTTGACTATTACCCTGTATTCTTTGCCGACAGTGTTTTCTCCGATGACCTTATAATCCCTCACGTATGCTGCGGGATCTCCTGTCAGAATTGATTCGATGTTCTTGAAATCAGATGCGAGGTTTTCATGGGGGATCATCTGAAAAAGAGCTGTTTCAACGGATTTGGAAAGGGCTTTTTTGACAGCTTCGCTTCGTGCTGTCATTGTGTCTGTTTTCTGTATCTGGGATGTACCGAAAGCAGGAACCTGGATTATATCCTGGCCTGACTCGCATAAGGCATTCCCTGCAATGACAAGTGTGAAAAAAACAGATATTATCAGATTAATAATAAGCTTCATTTCTTTCCTCCTGATTTTTTACGACTTTCTGAGTAATGCATAATCAGCTAACATTTCAAGCGTTTCTATCTCGGTGTTTCTTTTAAAGGACTCAAGAGCTTTTTTTGCCTGCGCTACATGGAATACTGCTCTTTCCCTTGTGTAGGAAATGCCTCCGTGCTTGTCAGCGAGGGATATGAATTTTTCAAAATCATCCGATGAAAAATCGGTGCTTCCAAGCATTGAAAGCATGAACTCCTTTTCTTCATATTTTGCATTCTTAAGAGATTCAATCACAGGAAGCGTCATTTTGCCTTCCCTTAGATCTGCTCCGGGATTCTTTCCAAGGGTCTCAAGATCGGTCGTATAGTCAAGCAGATCATCTGCCATCTGAAATGCCATTCCAAGATGATATCCGTACGATGACAGGGCTTCTGTCTTCCCGTTTTCTGCTCCCGAGAGAAGCGCGCCTGTTTTTAAGGCACCTTCAATCAATACGGCTGTTTTTCTTTTTATGACAGACATGTATTCTTCTTCTGAAAGTGAAAAATCTCCTTTTCTTGTCATCTGGTCGATTTCACCCTGGGCCATTTCCCTGGTTATTGAAGCTATTACCCTTATTATTTCAGGGTTTTTCGACATGGCGGCAAGTTCGAGTGATTTTGCCAGAAGAAAGTCTCCGGTGAGAACAACTGCGGGCGCGTCCCATAATGTGTGGGCGGCAGGATTCCCTCTTCTGACAAGGGCTCCGTCAACAACATCATCATGTAGAAGAGTCGCTGCGTGGAGATATTCAAAAATAACTGAAAAGTCAGAAGCGTCTTCTTTTTCATATCCGCAGGAGCGGGCCGAAAGCATCATCAATATGGGTCTGAGCCTTTTGCCGCCGCTGAAGAGAAGATGTCCCGCTATTTTTTTTACAAGTTCAATGTTGGGATCAAGATTGGCCACAAGTGCCTTTTCAATCTTTTCAAGGTCTGGAGATAGTCTTGAAACCAGCTGTCTTTTCAAATCAGTCATATCTGGTCACCGATCAGATCATAGTCAAAAGTGTCAGTAATATTTATTTTCACAACATCTCCGGATTTAAGGTTTTCTCCGTCGACGTATGTGTATCCGTCTACTTCAGGGGCCTGGTATTTTGTATGACCATGATACAGGCCGTCCTCGTTGGGATCGTCATCATCTATCATAACTTCAAGGGTATTATTCAGATATTTTTGGTAGTTCTTGAAAGAAATTTCCGCCTGAACCGCCATTATCTGTTCATGTCTTGAAGATGCTGTTTCAGGAGCCACATGGTCAGGCAGCCTGTGTGACGGTATATCTTCAGCGTCTGAATATATGAATGCTCCGAGATGGTCGAACCTTGTTTCTTCTATAAAATCAAGAAGAATTTTGAAATCTTCGTCTGTCTCACCTGGGAAACCAGTGATTACAGTGGTTCTAAGGGCCGCGTCCGGCAGTTCTTTTCTGATTTTTTTGAAAAGATCGCTCATGAATTCATTGGTATAGCGTCTGCCCATTCTTTTGAGAACCCTGTCTGATGCATGCTGGATCGGCAGGTCAAAATAATGACAGATGTTGTCATGGGATTTGAATGTCTTTAAAACATCAAGGTCAAGGGTGTCAGGGTTGCCGTAAAGGGTTCTGATCCAGATGGATTTGTTCATGGATGAAAGCTCTGTCAGGAGCTTGCCAAGATTTTCTCCAGAATTAAGATCCTTGCCGTAGAAAGTAGTGTCCTGGGCTACGAGGATGATTTCCTTCACACCAACCTGAATCATTGATTCTGCCTCGGACAGTATATCCTTTATTTTCCTGCTTCTCTGTTTCCCTCGTAGTCTTGGAATTATGCAGTAAGTGCAGTGTCTGTCACAGCCTTCTGCAATTTTGAGATATCCAATATGGCCGGTGCTGAGAATTCTTGGGGTGTCGGCGTTTTGAAGGGTGCATTTTAACGGGTCAGGGAAAAGAATTATGCCATTTTCGGTTTTTCTGCCTTCAACTATTTCCACAATATCCTGATAGCAGCCTGTTCCCATGAAAAAATCAGCTTCCGGCATTTCTTCAACAAGGCTTTCCTTGTAACGCTCTGCCATGCATCCTGCGACTATTAATCTTTTGCACCGGCCTGTTTTTTTGTGCTCAGACAGATCAATAATCACATCAATAGCTTCTTCCACCGCAGAAGTAACAAAGCCGCAAGTGTTGACCACTATGGCATCTGCATCCTCAGGCTCATCAATAACCAAATGGCCGGCAGACTCAAGCCTGCCGGCCATGATTTCACTGTCAACGCTGTTGCGTACACAGCCTAACGTTTCAATGTAAACTTTCATCAACTTCCCTAAAAGGGCCGCCATATTAAGCGGCCCTGTATGAATCTATTCTCCGGTGAAGACTGGCTTGCGCTTTTCAGCAAAGGCCGCAGCCGCTTCATAGAGATCCTTTGAAGGAATAATGTTTGCACTCATGGACGCTACATATTTCAGTGCGTCATCAACTGTCTTGCCTATCCCGAAGTTAAGTACATCTTTTGTTGCCTCGACTGCAAGAGGAGAATTGGCTGCAATATCAAGGGCCATTTTTTCTGCTGCTGCAAAAAGTTCTTCCTGGGTGTCGAAGGTTTCGTTCACAAGAAGGATTTCCTTTGCCCTCGCTCCGCTTATATTTTTTGCAGTGTAAGCAAGTTCGCGGGTGATGCCCTGACCGCATATATTCTGAATTCTCTGGAGAACTCCTACATCTGCAACAAAGCCAACTGCCGCCTCTCTCAGGGAAAATACGGCTTCTTTTGTGGAAAGTCTTATGTCACAAGCTGTTATCATGTCAAGTCCGGCACCAATGCAGAAACCGTGAACAGCTGCAATAACTGGTTTTCTGCATTTTTCAATACAGGTCATGGTATCCTGCATCATCATGATTTTTTTTATGAGCTTGGGCTTGACTCCGCCTTTCTGGTCTGGATTAAGTATCTCTGGTATGAAATTCATCATGGACATGAGGTCTATTCCGGCTGAAAAAGCAGGGCCCTTGCCAGCAAGTATGATGGCTCTGATTTCTGGGTCAGCGTCAAGTTCCTCAAAAATTTTTGGAGGTTCAATCCACGCAGGAGGATTCATGGCGTTTTTCTTTTCAGGTCTGTTAAGATAAACCCATGCTATCTGGCCTTTTTTTTCAACTGAATAAAACTCGTACCCGCTCATTTAAGACTCCCTTTAGATTAAGATAGATTCCAAATTCCAAGAATAAACATTCTAAAAATTATATATAAGGTTTTCTTCGTCAAGAGGTATTTGGTTTTCTTTAATACTTTTTTCAATTCCATCCGCATTCAAGCGATACCTGTGTTGCCTGCGTCGTCAAGTCCTCGACGTAGAAACAACCAACGTACGCCTCCGGGTCTCCTCCTTGGCGCCTTGGTTTCATCTTGAATGCGAATGGAATAGCAGGATTCAGTTTCTGTCCTGATGACTGAGGAACTCGCCATATTCAGCTTCATAGATATAAAGAAGAACCAGGGCGATGCCAAATAATAGCGGACCGTAAAGAATTCCCATTATCCCGAAAAGATTGATTCCGCCAAGTATGGAAAGAAAAATAAGGGCTGTACTCATGTCAGCTCCTCCTTTCATGAAAAGAGGCCGCACGACATTGTCCATCATCCCGACTATAACGAGGCACCATATGGCTATGAATAATCCTGCTCCCAATCTTCCCGCAATAACAAGATAAAGTGCTGCAGGAATCCATATCAGGGCAGTTCCTACTATTGGAATCAGTGACGCAAAAGCCATGACTGCTCCCCAGAAAAGCCCAGGAAGACCGCATAGCCAAAGTGCAAACCCTCCTGCCGCACCCTGGGCCACTCCTGTTACAAGAGTTCCAAGAAGAGCCGAGCTTGAAACATCCTTGATCCTGTTAAGAATTCTTTGTTCCTGGGTTGTGGAAAGTGGGGAAAGATGCAGAATACCATCAACAATTGAATCATAATCCTTGATCAGAAAGAAAAAAACAAAAAGCATAAGAACGAAATTACCGACCATAAGGGTCAGGTTTTTTATAATTATTGTAGCCTGATCAGTCAGAAAACTTAGCATCCAGCTTGAAAAGCCCATCATTTTGGCGGCTATATCCATTTTTTGGAACTTCAGGTCAGGGAACAACTTCTGAAACTGAATGAATCTTTCGTGGAATTGTTCTATCAGTGTGGCAACAAAGGGTTTCTGCATTAATATGTCTATTCCGCCCTGGTTTACCCATTCTATAATTGATCGCGCTGATTCAATGCCCTGCTGAATAGCCGCAGCGGTTATCATGAATAGAGGCATGACAAATGCTGTCATGAGCAAAACGCATGAAATTGTGGCTGTGAGGCTTTTTCTGTTTTTGAGCTTTTTTTCGATTCGTGCATGAATCGGGTGAAAGACAATAGCAAAGATCAGAGCAAGTATTATCGGGCCGAGATAAGGCTGAATTATCTTGAAACAACCGAATAGCGCTACTCCAAGAAGAGCTATTAGAAAATAGTGTCTTGACTGGGAATCTGGTTCGGTTAGTTTCTTCTTGTTTTTCATGTTCTTTCCCTTGAGATTATTACAAGTTTTAGTGGCTATGTTGTTAGCAGGATATCCATCGAAAAACAGGCAAATACTATTTATGATTTCTAAAGAGTTATCCTTTAAGACATTATGCCAGAGGCAGATCTGAATTCACTTTGCACAGCTCGTCATGCATCATTACTATTTTTTCCACTTCTCTGTGCATATTTTTAGCGCCGAACTCCCCGATAAATCTGCATATGGAAAAATTAGCCGAGAGCTTATCATATTGTGGAAGCCAGCTGCATAAAAAATTCTCATGATTATGGCTTTCCCTTGGATATTTTCCAGGAGGAACAGGCATGCCCATTCTCCAGGGTTTGGGGGAAAGCCTTGCCCTGAAGCTTTCCTGGGCATTGCACAGCTTCAGATACAGGCTGTCTGCACCGATTTTCTCAAGTCTTGAAGTAGTGTTTTTGTCTGTCGGGTCGAATAAATCGTGGGTTACGATTAATCTGTAGCCCTTGAATGTCTCGTAAAGCCTTAGTCCCCAACCAGGATTTTCAGAAAGCAGGGAGTTTATTCTTGAATATATATCTGCAATGGGTTCTGCTTTTTTGAGTCCAATAATGGAGAGAAGCTTTTCAATAAATCCCTGTTCATTCTTGATTTCGTCGATATCAACAAACATTACTTTTGCAGAATTGAGAACAAGGGCGCCATAAGAGTTTCTGGTGATGACATAGGATTCTCCACTTTCCGGATAAACTTTTTCTTCGATGATTTCTTCCCTCATTGGTCTGTCAGAATAGAAATAACTGTCCGGCATTTTCCCCAGGGACAGTCTTTCCGCCGCTTTCATGACTTTTTCTTCTGCCATTTTTTCAGCTTCTCGCATGCTTTCAAGGGAGTATCCCCAGCATGAAGTTTCAGTAATAGATGGGTGGCTGTGAACCCGCAGTGATTTTTTTGCCCAGTATTTCGGTATTTTCATTGTTTTGTCCTTTTTTGAGGGGGTTGAAAAAGAACTTGATTGGGTTTTTATACAGAAATGGCTTAAGCGTCATGCCGGACTTTATCCGGTATCCAGTAATTCCAGCTGATTCTGGATTCGGCCTGCGCCGGAATGACGGAAACCGGACTTTTTGCGAGGTCATCGATCTTAAACAACGAGAAAAATATCGTAATGATAGCATATTACATGAAAACATGAAGGATTTGATTATATGCATTTGTCCAGGATAAAAAATAAATAACCCAAGGCCAAACAAATCTGAGAAAGCCCCGGCATATCAGATCGATTTTAATCGAATTATTTTGATGCAATACTGAATCTGTATCCGACTCCGTAAACTCCGCTTATCGGATTTTCACCCTCAATTTTTTCACCTATTTTTTTTCTCAGATTTTTTATGTGAGTATCTATGGTTCGGTCATATCCTTCATATTCATAGCCCTGAACCTGTCTTAACAGGTCGTTTCTTGAAAAAACCCTGTCAGGCTGGGACATCATTGAAGCAAGAAGGCCGAACTCGCTTGGCGTCAGCTTGATTTCAGATCCGTTCACAAGAACACGCCTTGTTTCTGTTTCAAGCCTTATGTTGCCTTCGGTGATGATTTTTTCTTCTGTTTTTCTTTCAGTTCTTCTTAAAACAGCCTTTATCCTCGCAACAAGCTCCCTGGGGCTGAAAGGCTTGCAGACATAATCATCGGCACCTATTTCAAGACCTATGAGCCTGTCTATTTCATCTGTCTTTGCCGTCAGCATTATTATGGGAATTTCGGAAAATTTTCTGATTTCCCTGCACACAGAAATTCCATCCATTCCAGGCATCATTATGTCAAGGACAATCAAATCAGGAGGGGTTTTTCTGATTGACGGAATGACCAGATCTCCCCTGTGAAGGATGAAGGTTTCGTACCCGTCATTTTTCAGGTAATCAGAGACTAAGGAAGCTATTTTTTCTTCATCATCCACTATTAGAATATGTTTTGAACTCATGTACGTCCTTTTTATTAAATTTTTTGCGGAGATTTTCTCAAAAAGCGACCCTCTGGCATTCGGAATAATGTCGGGTTACGGGCAAAGGACGCTCTAACCAGGCCTACAAATCGGTTCATTTATGTGTTAATTAAAGGCAGGCATATTTGTATCTTTACACCCCCGGCCTCGCTTTCGTCTGCCATTATTGTGCCGCCGTGAATCTCGATTATATGCTTGCATATTGAAAGTCCTATGCCGCTTCCGCCATTTTTTCTGCTTCTTGACTCATCCACCCTGTAAAGCCTGTCAAAAAGTTTTGGCAGGGCTTCTGAAGGGACAGAAGGCGCGCTGTCCTCGATGTTTATGGTCAGAAAGCGTCCCTTTGCGTCGGCGTTCAGCAAAAGTTTTCCAGGTGAGAACGTATATCTAAGTGAATTTTCAAGAAGATTGGAAAAAACCTGGGCAAGACGGTCATGGTCACCCATTATTTCCATCTCCAGAGTACCTGTTGTCATATCCGAAACACTCATTCTTTGATCCATAAGCCTCTTGCTGAATACTCCAAGCGTATCCTTAAGTATTTGCAATGGTTTCACAGGCTCCTTGCTGATTTTAAGGGCCCCTGATTCTGCTGTCGAAAGATCATGGAGATCGTTTATCAGTCTGCCAAGTCGCATTATTTCAGCATGGAGTGATTCGGCTGTTTCAGGAGTGAACGCCCTTATTCCATCCTGTATGGATTCGATTTCACCCCTCAGGATTGAAACCGGGGTTCTAAGTTCGTGGGAAATGTCTGAAAGCCATTGTCTGCGTAGTTCTTCATATCTTTTCAGGGTAAAGGCAAGCATGTTGAAATCTTCGGCAAGCTGCCCAAGTTCATCTCCTGATTTTACATCTATTCTTGTTTCGAAATTTCTTGAAGTCAGTGCTTTTGTAGCTTCGGCAAGTTCTTTAACAGGTTTTATAAGATGTCTTGAGACCATGTATGAAACAAGTCCTGATAGAGCAAGTACGCATATGCCCGCAAAAAGAAAAATTATGGACTGCCTCTTCATATAGTCCGAATCCAGGGGATGGGATGGCATCCTGTTCGTTTTTATACCAAGCCATCCGATGGTTTTTCCATTGATTTCAATTTTTCTCAGGACGTGCTTGTCCATGGAGATTGCTTTGCCAGCAATTGGCTGGCTGTTTTCATCAAAAAGGCTCAGCCTCGATAACAAAGGATGAGAACCCCGCCTTTCCAGGTCTTTTTTGATTCTTTCTTCTATAAATGGCAGCCTGCCCGTCTTTTCCCATATTTTGAATCTTTCGGGGAATCTTTTTTCCAGTTCTTCCCTTATATTGTCAGAATCATGGAAAGACGGGTCGTGATCAGGCGGAGGAAGCATATCGTCATCTTCCATTGGGTGGTCAGGCTCCTTGATTCCAAATGGAGGAGGGTCTCCAGGAAGTCCCATTTTAGGGCCACCAGGCCTTTCTTCTTCAAAAGGCCTTGCAGTTTCAAGCATTTTCTCCCATATGACTCTGTCCTTTTTAAGGTTTTCCCACCCTGAGTGTCGTATGTATTCATCCTTGATTCTTGCTATAAGATTGTCCTGATTCTCGAGTACCCTGTTTCCAAGGTATTCCGAGAAATTTTTGAACGAAAAAAACAGAGTAACACCGGTCAGCATGATGATGATGCCAAGGGAGCTGAGCAAAAATGCGGCAAGAAGTTTATATGACAGCTTAAGTTTCAGATTTGTTTCCTTTATGAAAAAACATTTTTGAAAATGTTTATGAACTGAAGTCCATCAGTAATTAAGTTGAAGATAAGTTATTTGTGCCGTGTTTTCAAATGATTGGTTGATGTTCACATAGAATCCGGCATTTCTTCACATTTTCCACACAATTCATCTTGAATTATTAGAATACACATTCTTTCCATTTTATCTTCAGATTTTCTTCACATTGTTTGACTATCTTGTAGCCAGGAAAACGGGTGACCCTGATTAATATATTGAGGGTCAGGTCTGATAAAAAAAGAAAACATTAAATCACTGAACAAACAAAATCAGTGGAGGGAGCAAGCATGAAAGCATTCAACAGAGTTATGGCAGGTTTTTTAATGGCGGCACTCATTGCTTCGGGGTCAGCCTTTGCAGCCCAGAAAGAAAGTGACCAGAACACCACAACCGCAGCTGCCACGGAAACACAGGGTGACGCTGCGATGAAGAAGCATCCTGATAAGCACAACGGCCCACTTGAGATGCTTGGGAGATTCCAGTTTGAAAATATGGCTGCCCAGACCATAAGCGAGCTATCATCCCAGCCGGTTGAGACTGTGGCGGCAAAGCTGAAACAAGACAGGCTTCCAAAGGTACTAAAGGAATACAATATAACAAAAGAAACTTTTCAGACTTCCATGAAACCCAAATTCATAGCCCTTGTTCACAAAAGGGTCGAGGATGGCAGCATAACCGCAGCCCAGGAAACACTTATTCTTGAGGCCCTTGAAAAGCAGGGCAGTCGCCATGCAATCATGGAAAAACTGATTCAAAATGGAGTCACAGCCGGAATTATCACCCAAGAAGAAGCTGACAGGATGCTTTCAAAGGGGGAGGAAGAGCCTCCGGCAGAATAACATCGCCTGACAGCCGGAGCGGAAAGAAGTGATTTCGGGCAATGGTTTCCACGGATCATTATTTATATTTCAGATTTGATCTCTGGAAACCCTTTTGAAAGAAGTCTATCTTCCAGTTAAACTTTGAAATTAAAAAACAAAATTGATGGACTCGCAAAAAGACAAATAAAAGCGTTGTGATCATGCCGGATTGATCAAGTATTCAGTATTTTTAGTAAGTTATGGATCTGGGCCTGCGCAGGGATGACGGGAACCGGACTTTTTGCGACTCCATCTTCATTAACAGCAGCAATAAACTCCTGAGAATAATGGCCATGACCAGAAAATCATTTTTTTTAATAATTGTGGCTTTTTTGCTGTTCATTGTGATGGCTGTGAATGTATCCGCAGGGACAACTATTGCTATCTCAAAAATAATCATTAATAGCTCCGTAACGCCGATAATGCCCGGAGATTCTTTCAGCGTCAGCGTTGAAGCTTCATCTTCTGATTCTGAACAAATGTACTACAAATTTTATTACTGCCCTAATTACGGGACTTCTGATTATGAAACCTCGGAATGGGTTGTTGTCAAAGATTATTCCACAGCAAAAACAGCCGCCTATTCCGTGCCGTCATCAGGAAACTATATTGTTGTGGTAAGGGCGGTAACTGATCCTGCAAATGAACCTGACGCTCTTCCCATCATTGGCGGGCTTGTTTCAGTGGGCGGAGACTCTGGCCAGGTGAATATTGCGGATTTCAATTCCTCTGCTACGCCATCTCTTAAGGCTGGGGAATCCGTGAATTTTTTTCTGAATGCCTCCACCCCTGATAACAGTCAGATATATTATAAATTCTATAGCTGCGGTAATTACGGTACATACTCATATCCCACAAGCACCTGGGAAATCATGCAGGAATATTCAACTGCCAATACCTGCTCCCATGCTTTTTCAAATCCAGGTAATTACGTTGTTGTGGCAAGAGCAGTAACAGATCCGGCAAATGAACCTGCCGCGCTGCCAATAATTGGGACAAATGTTGCTGTTGGGGCATCAGAGTCATCTTCTGTTAATTATAAAATAGTGGATACAGGGCAGACTAAAACCTATGGAAATACTTCTGAAATCAGCCCTCCAGCGGCTGGCCAGGCATTTTCCGGCCAGGATTCCCAGATCCAGGGCAATCAGCCTTCGTACAAGAATAATGGAGACGGAACCATAACTGATTTGAATACCGGGCTTGTATGGGTTCAGGAAAGGGGAAATAGAATTTCCTGGGACGATGCTGTTTCAGGCGCTTCTTCTTGCCGCGTCGGCGGATATAGCGACTGGCGTATGCCTACAATCAAAGAGCTTTACTCGCTCATTAAATTCAGCGGAGTTAATGGCCCGGATAATATGGTGACAACTGGCTTTACTCCATTTATTGATACCAATTACTTCGGGTTTGTCTATGGAAGCGGTATTGGGTCTGAGCGGGTCATTGATTGCCAGGACTGGTCAGCAACAGCCTATGTAACCACCACAATGCACAACAATGCGACTATATTTGGCGTCAACTTTGCCGATGGCCGTATCAAAGGATATCCAAAGTATGAGCCAAGCAGCGGTGAAACAGTTGGCAAACTATTATATGTCCGTTATGTCAGGGGGAATCCTGAATATGGCAAAAATTCCTTTCAGGCAAATTCTGATTCTACCGTCAGTGATCTGGCTACAGGACTCATGTGGTCTAAGGATGACAGCAGGCAGGGGATGAACTGGGCCGACGCTTTAGCCTGGGTGCAGGCACAAAACGCGGCAAACTATCTTGGTCACAATGACTGGAGACTTCCCAATGCAAAGGAGCTTCAGAGCATCGTGGATTACACAAGATCTCCTTCAACAACGAATTCCCCGGCCATTGACATCAATTATTTTAACAGCACTGCCATAACGAACGAAGCAGGGCAATCAGACTATCCGTATATCTGGACTGGTACAGTCTTGCTCGACGGAGGCCCAAGTCCCTCAGGTGTTTATATTTCCTTTGGCCGAGCGATTGGATACGTAAATGGATCGTGGATTGACGTTCACGGAGCTGGTTCACAAAAGTCGGATATCATGGCGGGCAACCCGGCCAATTACCCGAATGGTCGTGGCCCCCAGGGCGATGCTGTCCGCATCACCAATTATGTCCGGCTCGTAAGAGACATATAAATGACAAGGCCGCAAAAAGTCCGATTACCGTCATTCCGGCGCAGGCCGGAATCCGGAAGTGGCTGAAATTACTGGGCGCCGGATCAAGTCCGGCATGACGCTTAAGCTATTTTTAGACTTTTTGCGAGTCCATCATAAATACCGACCTGAATTTTGAATAAACAGGGATAAAAGGCAATATTGTTGAAATAAAGCAAAGGGTGATCAACGACAGTTATAAATCCCCCCTGACGACAATTAGAATTCCCGCTTAATGCAAACCCGGTTATCCAATGTTGTGATATGGAGGATCATTGGATGATCACTGACAATCAGGTGAAGAAATTGAAGAAAAATTTAAGCGCGGGAAAAAGCCTTGTAATCTCGGCATTGCAAGCTGGCATGGATGAAAAGACAGCGAGGAAATACAGGGATCTGGACAAGCTGCCGAGCGAGCTGAAAGCATCCAGTGATAGGTGGTGGCGAACTCACGCTGACCCTT